>JAITTH010000163.1 GCA_031287295.1 Eubacteriales Family XIII. Incertae Sedis bacterium | reverse complement strand
CAGGAGATATCTCCACTACCTACAAGAAGGGCGATGCGCCGGGCGAATATCCAATCACACTGACAGCAGGAAGTGCTGATAACTACGATGTGCAGGGTGGCACTGCTACCCTGACGGTGAGCAAGGCACCGCTTTCTATAACCATAGATAATGCGCAGCGTGCGTGGACGGGTTCAGAGATTTCGGTAGATTTGGGGTTGAATGGAGAAGGCCTTGTGCCAGGGCATAAGGTTAGCCCTGCAACAATAACCATTTCAGGCACAGATGACAAACAATACCCGACAAAGCTGGACGTCTCGGAGATTACGATTTGGGATGGCGACAATGATGTTACCGCAAACTATAAGATATCACTAACGCAAGGTTCTCTGCAGATCGAGCGCAAGATGACGGACTTCAAGGTTGAGCATTATTTGGTCGATGAAAATGGAACGGCAACGCCACACGGAGTGCCGGGATTACATGCCAAAACTGCCGGAGAGACAGTAAGCGCGCTTGACTATGCACGCGTGATCGAAGGATACACGCTTAATTCCGACCATATGGATTCGATTCTTGAGGGCTATGTCGCACCCGATGGAGGTCTGGTTCTGCGACTGTATTATGAAATCAATATCTACACGGTTACGTTCATCAATTGGGACGACACTTTGCTTGGCGATTCGCAGCGTGTACCGTACGGTGGCAGTGCGGTTGCGCCGAGTGCGCCGACCAGAGATGGCTATACGTTCATCGGATGGGATATGGCGTTTCTTAAGATTACAGGCAGTTTGGTTATACGGGCACAGTACCGGCTGATCTCTCAGGAATCTCCAGATGTTCCGCCCGTAACACTTCCTGTGCCGACGAATCCGTCTTATGTGCCTCCAGTCACTCCTGTTGTTCCGGATACGACCGCAGGGGCAGGTACGACTACGAATGCAGGCATCGTTTCATCCACGACGATAGCGGGTATCCTAACACCGCTAGATTCGGGCAAAGAAGTTGAAGATACATCAAAGACGTCGGGAACGATGATTGAAGATGAAGAGACACCGGAAGGTTCCGGCGACTCCGGCGTCAACTTACCATTGATTATTGCTCTGGGTGCTGTTGGCTTGATAGCAATTGTATCGTCCTCCATTATCTTCGCGAAAAGAAGAAGACGCGCGTAGTTAAGTAAAAGGATAAAAGAGGCGACCTCGAAATGGGGTCGTCTTTTTTTGCAGGCAACAGAAGCGAAGTCGAAGCCCTATCTGATGGTTTTTTGTTTCAAGGGCAGCTATAATGTAATCATGATAGATGAGCGAATGAATGACAATATCTATACGGAAACGCAAATTGTGGCAATTACAAACGAGGTTGCGAAAGTGGCGCGAAAGGAATTGGGCGACAGGCTTTCGGATGTCATTTTGTATGGCTCATATGCACGGGGCGATTACAAAGAATGGTCGGATATTGACATGATGATTGTCGCACAAGCAGACGATATTGAAGTGAACCAAATAAAGAACCTATTGGCGGAAAAGTTGTGGAGTTTGATTTTCGAAACGAATCTCTTACTTTCGATTATTGTAGTAAGCGTGAAAAAGTTCGAACAATACAAAGGCATTCTTCCATTCTATATAAATGTAGAAAGAGAGGGGCGACGCATCATTGTCTAATTATTCAGAAGAACAACTCGCGCTTTCCAAACTGCGACTTGAAAATGCGGAATCGGACTATGCGTCTGCGCAAATAGAATTTGAACATGAACATTACAAAGCAGCAAACAACCGTGCGTATTATTGCATTTTTCATGCAATCCGTGCCGTTCTTGCTCTTGAAAGTGTTGATTACAAGTCGCACAGTCAATTGCTCGGACATTTCAATAAGCACTATATTCATGCCGGGAAATTCGACGTTTCTCACTCTAAAATTATCAGTAAGGCAAACAGTTTGCGCACAAATAGCGACTACAATGACTTTTTCATTGCAACCAAAGATGAATCTGCAGAGGCTGTTTCAGGAGCAAAAGTGTTCCTTATCGCAATTACCGCTTATCTTGCGGAAGAACTAAGTCCAATCACCGACGAGTCCATATCTGTTCAGGACATCTAATTCATTTGTCAACCCAAAAGGAAGAATCCATTTTTTGATCCATATCAGAATTATAGCAGACAAACAAAGGGTGGTGATATATAATAATCCTGTATACATATATATGTGAACGAAAATCGCTATAGCATCTTCTAAAGAAGAGCGACGTTTTTTGTTCGTGGCATTGGAGGGCCAATTATGTACTGCAAAACGTGCGGGAATATTTTAAGAGACGGCGATACAGTCTGTAATGTTTGTGGGGCGAAAGTAGCAGAGAGTGTTCCACAAAAGGAAAAAGACCAAACTGTTTTTATACCGAAACCAACGCCGGTAAGCGCAACTTATCCTGACGCCTCCGCTGCCCCTGGAATTCCATCCGCATTTACGCCCATGCCTCCGCCACAACCGGTGGCAGAGCCTCAAGTAAAAAGTTCCAATGAAGAAGCTGAAAAATATACAGACAGCATGAAATTTTACTGGAACAACAAAGGATTTACGTCCCCTCAGGAGACTGCGGAAAACGTAGAAATCAAATGGGACGCAGAAGCACAAGCGAAAGCACAAGCACAAGAACAAGTCAAAGCCATTTCCATTGCAGCACGAGAAAACGCCGAAGCGGAGCAAGCAAACAAACGAGTTGAGCAAGCGCGAGAGATCTTTGCTGCCGATGCTTTCCCGCCTCCGCCGGAAGAACCAAAAGGGGCAGCGTACGAAGCCAACAAAGGCAACGAAGCGTTTCAGGAAGTGCTTGACGAGAAATTTGAAAAAATGCAGGAGAAGCAAGCGTCTATTGATGAAAGTCGGAATCGACTTTCAGACTTTGCAATGACGCCTGAAGTAGATACTCCTGCCACATTGATTCAAAGCGAGCCGGTCGTACCCTCAGCGGAAGATCGTATTTCCGCATTTTTAGCGCATGCAGACAAAGACATGTTGGAAGCGCTCGAGCGACAGATGCAGACGATCAAGAGTCAAGAGGAAAGCGACAAAAAAGTGGAGGATGTTCCTGTTGTTGCAACAACTCCTGCCTATGTGCCACCTGTTGTCGATTCAACGCCACCTGTCGTTGGAACAGAAGAACAATCCCCTCCGGTTTTTGCGAGAAGCAATGCTTCCGCCGATGAGGAATGGGATTTTATGAAAGCTTCTTCCAGCTATGAACCGGTTGTGCACCAACGTGACGAAGCGAGCGTTCCCCCAACATTCATAGAAGAACCTCAAAGAATCGTGACCGAGACCCCACAGGTTCCCATACCGGAACAGCCAGTCGTTCCGACTCCGGCTCCTGTTACAGAAAGGTCAGTGACTGATACCCCGCAGATTCCCATCCCGGAACAGCCAGTCGCTCCGACTCCTGTTCCTGTTACAGAAAGGCCAGTGATCGAGACCCCGCAGGTTCCCATACCGGAACAAGTAGTCACTCCGACTCCTACGCCGACTCCGGCTCCTGCTCCTACTACGGATAGGTTTGCTGCTTTTTCGATTCCTCGCGAGGAGCCCATACCTTCACCGACGACGCCAATACCTGAACAAGCTGCGCCACAGAGCAAGGAGCCTTATGTTGCCTCTGTTGCAACAGTGGAGGATGTTCCCAAGGCGGAACCGGCGCTGCAACCCACAACGGACTATGAATCGATGTTTTTACCGCAGGCTCCTGTGAACGATGTCGCATCCGCACCCACGCCGGAAGTTGCGTCGGCGTTTGTTGATCGCAAAACCACAACGGCAACCCCAAAAGATATCATTAATAAACCAATTATTTTTCCTTTCGACGAAGAAGATTTTCTGAGTGATTCCGGTTCGGGTAAAGTTGAATTGAATAAACCCGAGACGGAAGAATCCTTGGAAACGGTTGTTGCAGCAAGAGAAAAGACCGCGAACAAAAAGAAAGAAAAACCTGCCAAAGAAGCGAAAGAAAAGAAATCAAAAGAAAAGCCGGCAAAAAGAAAACATTCCGGGCTGGTCATTACCATACTCATCGATATTCTAATCATATTAGCCGTCTTGCTTCTTGCCTGTTTTGCCATTCTGAAGATTGCGCCGGAAAGCTCTGTAGGTAAGATTATCAACGAAGGTGCCACAAAAATCATTTCTATGATTGGACTCGATAAAAGCGGAGACAAAGTAGACGTTAAGGACAACGATAATGCCGCGAATGGGAGCATGGTCTCCGAAACCTCCGACAAAGAAACCCTAATAACCGGACAATTGTATAACAATGTCAACAGTCTAATTGCCAACGTGTACTATGATTCGGAGGCAAAATACCGTGCGGATATGGATTATCCGATGGGAGGGTTAAATGATTCCGAATCGATTAAGAACAATCTCTGGACGGAAGATGAGCGAGGGCCTATCCTTTACGATGAAACAGCGGTAGGTACCGTAATACGATTCAATGCACTGGTTATGGATTATATCGATAATGGGAATGCGGATGTACTAAGCGACCTTCTTGAGGGAAGTGAAGCGGAAGGTAGGCTGTCAGAAATGATCGGCACAATGGAGTACTATTCAATTGATTCACTTGGAATTGGTGAAATCCGAAGGAATGGGGACGAATTCTTCGTCTGGACAATTGAAAAAGTGACGGAGACACAAGGAGGCATTTCAACGGAAAAAACATTGGAAAAAGTGTACAAGTTAGTTCCCAGTGGGACAACAATGAAGGTATCAGATTATA
>JAITTH010000023.1 GCA_031287295.1 Eubacteriales Family XIII. Incertae Sedis bacterium | reverse complement strand
AATTACGGACAAGAGCGCATGAACCATGAACTTCCCTACCGGACCTTTTTGGACGGCGGTATCCACGTTGCAAATGGAACGGATTACCCCGTCCTAAGCCTCAATCCGGCATACACATTATATGGAGCAATCACAAGAAACCTTGCGGATGGCAACTGTGTTGGAGGAGAAGCAGAGCGAGTTACAGCATATGAGGCAATGTACTCTTATACCGCATCCGGAGCATATTTCACCTTTGATGAACAGAAAAAAGGAACTCTTACACCAGGGAAATATGCAGATATCGTGGTTTTGAACTTCGATCCGACAACAGTTGATGATGAACCTGAAAAGATTTTAGAGTTGGAGGCGGAACAGACTATATTAGGAGGAAAGACCGTTTTTATCAAATAAAAGGGATTCGATTACGATGGTACAATCCGTTCATCTGAAATGCTATTTGAGATTGTTAAACCATTCGTGTCATAAAAAAGGAGAGCAACAATGCAATTAAAAGATATGGGACTGACTTTCGAGGACATTAAGGCCTACACAGAAAAGTACATGATTGAAACCTACGAGAGGTTTCCTTTTCTTGCAGAGCGTGCAAAAGATATGTATATCTACGATCAGGATCGTAATGCTTACCTTGATTTTTATGGTGGGATTGCCGTAAACAGCGCCGGAAACTGCAACGAAAAAGTCGTTCAAACAGCAGTACAACAGATGCAGGAAGTGATGCACGTCTTCAACTATCCTTATTCCATTCCACAGGCTGTTCTGGCAAAGCTGATTTGTGAGACAACGGGCATGGACAAGATTTATTATCAAAGCAGCGGCACCGAGGCGAACGAGGCAATGATCAAACTCGCACGTAAATATGGTACCGACAACTACGGTCCCAATAAATACCATATCATTACGGCAAAAAGCAGCTTTCATGGCAGAACGTATGCTTCTATGACAGCAACAGGGCAACCTGACAGCGCGATTCACAAGGGATTCTTGCCACTCGTGCCCGGATTTACCTATGCCGAGTTTAACAATGTCGATTCTTTCGCCGAACAGGTTACGGAAGACACCATTGCCATTATGTTGGAACCCATACAAGGTGAAGGAGGCGTCAGAGTTGCCACAGATGCATTCCTCAAGGGCATTGCGAAGCTCTGTCATGACAAAGGGCTCTTGCTTCTGATTGATGAAATTCAAACCGGTTGGTACAGAACGGGGTACCCAATGGCCTATATGCATTACGGGATCAAGCCGGATGTCGTATCGATGGCGAAGACACTTGGCGGTGGGCTTCCTCTCGGCGCTATTATTGCAACAAGTGAAGTGGCAAAGGCATTTACGCCCGGTTCACACGGCAGCACATACAGTGGAAATCCTGTCGTATGCGCTGCCGGTTATGCGGAATTAAATGAACTCATCGACCGCAAGTTGGGTGCTCATGCTGCTGAAACCGGTGCTTATTTTATGGACAAGCTAAGAGAACTTCCACATGTAAAAGAAGTGCGTGGTCGTGGCTACCTTATTGGTGTTGAGCTCGATATTCCAAAGGCAGTTGAAGTCAAACGCAAGGCGATAGAACGAAAACTTTTAACGACGGCAATCGGCGCCAACATTATTCGCATGGTACCACCCCTTATCGCATCCAGAACAGACTGCGATAAGGCCTGCGCTATCTTGAAAGAATCCATAGAGGCACTGTAAACAGGCTTGGTCGTTGTAAGGTCCTTAATTGCTCATAAAAAATAGGAGAAAACCAATGAATCCACAAACACATGTTGAAGAATTGATATCAAAAGCACGGAGCGCACAGCAAATCTTTGAAGGCTTCTCGCAAGAAGCTGTTGACAGAGCTGTTCATGCAATTGGCAAAGCCGTCGCTGACAATGCTGAGCCACTTGCGATTATGGCAGTCGAAGAAACGAAGATGGGCAATGTACCGGACAAGATCGCAAAAAACAGGAATAAGCCTAAAGTCACTTGGTACAAGATCAAAGGGCAGAAAAGCCGTGGCATCATCCGTTATGACGATGAGAAATGCCTCGTGGAAGTGGCAAAACCAATCGGCGTCATAGGAACCAGCACTCCTGTAACAAACCCTGTTATGACACCCATCCATAACGCGATGATTGCGCTAAAGGGCGGCAATGCCATCATCGTTTGCCCTCATCCAAGCGGGTTCGAATCCGGAAAAGAAACTGTACGCATCATGCGTGATGCACTGAAAACAGTTGACGCACCCGAAGATCTGATTCAAGTCGTGTCGGAAGCATCGATCGAAGTCTCCGCTCTTATCATGGCTTCTTGTGATACTTGTATCGCGACAGGCGGACCGGGAATGGTCAAGGCGGCTTATTCGAGTGGAGAACCGGCGTTCGGCGTCGGTGCCGGGAATGTACAGAGCCTATGGGATGAATCTGCCGACATCGACGCTGCCGTCACCAAGACGATCACAGGTCGGACTTATGACAATGGCGTACTTTGCACCTGTGAACAATCCATACATGTGCCCATTTCCCGCGAAGCTGAAGTGCAAGCCGCTTTTGCAGCACAAGGTGCCTATGTTGTTACCGATGATACGGAAGCTGACAAATTTCGTCAGGCGTTGTTCCCGAATGGGATGATGAACAAAGGTTCCGTTGGCATAAAACCATTCGAGATTGCGAAGATGGCAGGAATCCGCATTCCTGAAGAAACAAAACAAATTGTGATTCGCATCTCGAAACTCGGGGCAGATGAAGTCCTCGCAAAGGAAAAGCTCTTTCCCGTGCTCTCTATGTACGTCTATGAAGGTTGGGAGAGTGCAGTTAGAAATGCCGGTATTAACATAGACAATGAAGGTACAGGGCATAGTTGTGTGATTCATTCCACCATAAAAAGGAATATCGAATATGCAGCAGAGCGGATTCATTGCGCACGATTTGTCGTAAACCAAATCGCATCCGGTAGCCTCGGCGGTACTCTGGCAAACGGATTGAATCCGACCGGGACGCTCGGATGTGGTTCCTGGGGCAACAACAGTATCACTGAAAATCTATGGTGGCATCATCTTGTGAACATCAGCCGCATTGCATACGAAATCCCAGATGCTCCTGCGCTTAAGCTTTCAGATGAAGAACTATGGAGCATTTGAAAACAGACTTGACATCACTGAATGTATGAAGTAATTTTCAATGGGATGTTGCAATGAAGCTTCATCCCATGAATGCTTTTCGTAGAAAAGAGGGAGTCCCATGACAAAGAAACTGGAAAATAAAGTCGCTTTTGTAACAGGTGCTGCCATGGGTAACGGGCTCGGCGCCGCTACGGTATTGGCAAGGCACGGGGCCATTGTAAACCTCGTAGATGTAAACCCCCTAGTGTCGGACTCTGCTGAGAAGCTACGCGGAGAAGGACTTTTGGCGGAAAGTCATATCGGCGATGTAACCGACATCGAGAGCATCCGTGCGGTTGCAAAGAAAATCGTTGAAAAGTATGGCAAGATTGATATTTTGGTCAACAACGCGGGTGTCGCCAACATCATTCCCTTCCTCGAATTGAGCGATGAGATTCGGGATCGGATGTTTGACATCAATATCAAGGGCGTCTGGAATTGTTCTAAGGCGATTCTCCCCTACATGATTGAAAACCATTACGGCAAGATTGTAAATATGTCTTCTGTAACGGGCACAACGGTTGTGGATCCGGGTGAGACGGCCTACGGAACAACGAAGGCGGCAATCTGGGGCTTCACAAAGGCGCTTGCGATAGAAGTGGCAAAGCAAAATATCACGGTGAATGCAATCTGCCCCGGATACATTCTAACCCCGATGGTGCAGGGTTCTGCTCGAGAAACCGATCCTGCAAATCCGCAGCGCGTTATCGATGGCATCGCAGCGGGCATACCCATGGAACGCCTCGGAACGACAGAAGAACTCGGCGACTTAGTTGCCTTCCTGTCTTCGGACGAATCCCGCTACATCACAGGAACGCAGATTGTCATCGACGGCGGAAGTACGCTTCCTGAAAGCGGAAGCATGGGACATCATTAAACGAAGTTTTTTTCTTTGACAGAAAGGCGCTCCTTCTGTATAATAAATTCTCGGATGTGCGCCCTTAGCTCAGCTGGATAGAGTGCCTGGCTACGAACCAGTAGGTCGGGAGTTCGAATCTCTCAGGGCGTGCCAGAAATCAACCATCTATTGATACAAAATAGTTTATCGATAGGTGGTTTTTTAGTGGTTTTATCGCAACCTCGAATGCCTCGGAAGATACCGATGCAGCAGCTCTCTTACTTCATCGAAGTCGAGCGGTTTTCCAACATGGTCGTTCATACCCGCAGCAATGCACTGTTCAATGTCCTCTTTGAATACATTCGCGGTCATGGCAATGATCGGAATTGTATTTGCAAATGGAAGATCGAGTGCTCGAATCGCCACTGTCGCTTCATAACCGTCCATCTCGGGCATCTGTATATCCATGAAGATCAGGTCGTATTTTTCCGGTGCTTCGCGGAACATGTGAAGCGCCTGCGCACCATTTTCCGCACAATCTACTTGTAATCCTGTCGGCTCAAGCAGGGCGAGCACAATCTCACGGTTGATTTCCACATCCTCTGCAAGCAAGAGCCTATATCCTTCAAAACGCCCTTCCTCTGAAGTTCTGACATCATACCGCATTGCGGAGATGCCAAAGCATTCGTTCACAACATCAACGATGGCAGACGGAAAGAGTGGCTTTGAGAGGAAAGTGTCCACACCTGCTTTTTTCGCTTCATCCTCGATGGTATTCCATTCTGTCGTGGAAATCATAACAATAACGGATCCTTGCTTGCTTTCGCTTTTTATGCGCTGAGAAAGTTCTAATCCGTCCATACCCGGCATACGCAAATCTATGAAATACAAATCGTAGGCCCCTTGCGCGTCAATGCGCCGGAGGGCTTCATCAGCACTCTGCGCCGTATCGATCGAAACGCCGACTCTATTCGAAATTTCACGGAAGTATTCGCACACGGATGGGTCATCATCGACAGCGAGTGCACGTAGGTTTTTCAGATTGACGCCCTCTGCGAACAGGCGCGGTTTACTTTCATCCTTTACACGCTGAAGCGGAACCGTGAAGGAGAAGGTGGAACCCTTATTTATCTTGGATTCGACTTTGATTTCGCCACCCATCATCTCAATGATATGTTTGCTGATGGAAAGACCAAGACCGGTACCGCCGAACTTTCTTGAGGTGCCACTCTCCGCCTGTTGGAAGGATGAAAACAACTTTGTCTGCTGCTCCGGGGTGATTCCGATTCCGGTATCTGAAACAGCGATTTGCAGAGTACAGATCTCTTCTGTCTGTTGAATGAAGGTTGTTTCCAAATGAATTGCGCCATTCTCGGGCGTGAATTTCACAGAATTGCTCAGGAGATTGGTAACAACCTGTGCGAGCCGTTGATCATCGCCGTGAAGCATGTATGGAATCTTTTCGTCAATATTTACGGTGAGCTTCTGATGTTTTTCGTCAACTCGGAAATTGATAACATTGACAACGCGCCGCAACATTTTTTCGAAATTGAAATCAATCAGCGATAACTCCATTTTCTTCGCGTCGATTTTTGACATGTCTAAAATATCGTTTATGACACCAAGTAGATGGGTAGATGCATCCTCGATGCGCTCGAAAGCGTAGTCCTTGCGCTCCACATCTTCCGCAGACTTTCCGATGGATGTCATGCCAATGACAGCGTTTAGCGGAGTCCGGATCTCATGGCTCATGTTTGAGAGGAAATCGCTCTTCGCGCGCGCGTTGGAGATGGCATCCTCACGAGCAACGATGAGTTCGCTTAAGATCTCGCTGCGTCTGATCGCATTGATCATGAGAAGGCTTGCCGATTGAAGCAGATCAACATCGTCGTCCGAAAAAACACGCTTTGCGTGGCAATCGTCATAACTGATAAAGCCCCAGAACTCTCCTTGCAGATGTAAGGGTACGACAAGGATAGAGCAAATATCATAGGCCTCAAGAACCTTTTGCTCGTTCATAGAAAGACCATCGATGACACCATTCACGCACTTACCATCCCGAAAATACTGTTCCCATTCCGGTATGGACGCGACGTAAGAAAAGCCATCCTTCCTTTGTAC
>JAITTH010000014.1 GCA_031287295.1 Eubacteriales Family XIII. Incertae Sedis bacterium | reverse complement strand
TTGTTTGACCATCCGGAGTTTGACCTTGAAACCGTGTTTCTGATTGATAGAGTGCAGAAACATATGCCTCTCGAAAAGGAGCAGCTAAAGCGACTCCGGGCGTTTGGCGTGGTTGAGGGAAAAGCCCCCTACGTCTATATCTCCGCACATGTCGCGGAAATTATAGACGAGAAAGCGCAGTACATCAAGAACAAGGGCTTTGATGACCAATACTATCGAAACCTCATAATTGAATATTTGAAGCAATACGAGTGCGGGGCAAAGGCTGATTTTGCCAATCTACTGAATGACAAACTCTCCGATGTCCTTGATGCGAAGAAGAAAGACAACAAGATACGCTATCTGCTTGCTTCAATGCGTAAAGACGGTATTATTGAGCCGTCATCGGCGAACAGACGCACATCTAATTGGGTATTGGCAAAAAAGGATTAGCAGAAAATCATCTCTTGTTCATTATTCTGCTAATCACCGGAATAATAAAAACGCGCAGAATGCAGGTTCTACGGTCATAACAAGCATAATCTGATTAGCAGAACAGCAAGGAGCAAACGAGTTTCTGCTAATGATTCCGCTATATGTACTCTACATAGCCTCATGTGACAAAGTAATAAAACGGTTTCAAGTGGTAAATTTCGGATGTTACTGTGTTAGGCTTGTATCACCCAGAAATTGTATCATTTGAAACTCGTGGACCGCAATGAGCCTCTAACTGCGCGCGATAAAAGCAAAGTGCATGAAATAATTTTCTATCTTATCCGCACTTTCCTCAAAGGTACCATCATAGAATAATCTCAGAAATTCGTCCCGGGCTCGAAGAATTTCCTTTAGCCGATACTATGTGGCAGTACCCAGTAATACCTCTGTGGTTGCATCGAATAAATCAAGTGCGCGAGCTATCGCACTTTCTTCACGATCCTTCAAATTCCGACGATGCGCAGAAATCGCTCGTCCAACCTCTGAACCGATATTTCCCATCTGTTCAGAGATTGAAAGTTCTGCCCAACGTGCTCTATCAATCTGATAATCACTCATAGACTTGCATTCAATCCTCCATCTACAGAAACATTAAGAGGCTTCCTCTTTGTAAACATTATAACGATATTCTGCCTCAAGTGACAAAAGAATAAGCCGTTGGTCAAACTTTGGGGAGTTTATCGAATCTTATCCATCCGATAATGGAAGCGGTCAACAACCAAAGCCCTGCTCCGGATAAGAAAAATGAATAGAAAATAGATTGGAATTTCAATCCCATAGCATATCAAGAGAATCACAAGATCATTTCCTAATAAGCTCGGAATCAAGTATTTTACGATGACGCCACTGAAAATACAAAATATCAATAATGGGAACACTGCGAGTACGCAATAGTTCAGTACTGAAGTTGACGCTTGGTATCTTATATATTTCTCTGGTATTTTGGGGTTTGCTATGCTTTTCTTGGGAAGTGTCGAGGATTGTTCAGTTGTAGTTTTTTTCTTTACCACTGGTTAAGCCTCCTACTTATTCCATCCGATTCGGTCCGCGCTCATCGCAATACTATTATAAAGTATTCGGGCAGGTCCGCGTAGTTTTTTGATTCTGGGAATGGCTTCATATCTCAATTGACACAATACGCATAGTGCGCATACAATAATCAAAACAATATTAAAACAAGCACAAATAAAAGAGGTGGCAAAATGAAATTGATTTATCCGGCAATTTTTTATCCTGATGGCGATGCCTATGCAGTCGTTGTCCCCGATCTCCCGGGATGTGCAACCGGTGGCAATACGCTTGCGGAAGCCCTCGACATGGCAATTGACGCAGCAAGTGGATGGATCCTCAGCGAATGGGAAAACGGGAATCATGTGCCTGCACCAAGTCCCGTAAAAAAAATCGAGGCGGATTCACCTGATGCCTTCGTAAGTGTCATCGCGCTTGATATGACTGCTTACGCAGAGCGGTTTGGCAAAAAAGCGGTACGGAAAAACTTGACGATACCTGCATGGCTTAACACTTTTGCCGAAACGAACCATATCAATTTTTCGCGCGTTCTTCAAGACGCACTCACAGAAATTGCCATTTCACGTCGAGCCGGCATGTAATTCGCGGAGCAGGGCTTTGAAATACAACGGCTTATTCTTTTGTCCCCCAGGCTATAGTTCCTGAAACTTCCGAACCCCGGATTTCATGAGTCCCGAGTAGATGAAGACAATCGCCACAGCAAACACCGCCGTGCAAATCCATAAAAACACCGTCAGGGTAACGATGCTTTGCAGCAAAATCGCATAGACAAGACTCAATCCGACAACCAGCCCCATCGCGCCAAACATGGTAATCATGGCAGATGCCCCTTGCTTCACCGCGTATATTTCATTTGTCCATTCCAGCTTCGGATGATTCAGGTTAACGGCGACACCACATACGGCCATGAGTGCGCTTGCCACCTGCGGAGGCAGTAGAATGATAAGGCAGTCTGTCACGCCGTCCGCAAAAGCAATGATCGCGCAGATCGAGGCGACAAGGCAAGGAAGACCGGAGACGATAAGATGCGTACACACCTTGGATGTAATGATTGTGCGAATCGGTACGGGAATGCTTTTTGCAATCCATAGACTTTTCCCCTCAAGCGAGATTAAGGAAGCACTGAGGATGTTAAAAACACCCAAAATTGCAAGAGAAACCGCCATCAGAGGAATCGGCGATAGATTTCCAAACATAGGTGCTACGTCTACAATAATCGAAAGAATTGCCTCTTTCTTTACGAGAACCATAACGGCAAAGATAAGCATGAACAACGAACCGATTGAGCTGTTGAGGATGATAAACGGTTTGCTCCAAAAATGCACCAATTCTTTTCGAATCAGCGCAGGGAGTGCACCGCTTGCTTTTACGGCTTTCTCTTTGTATACGGTCTTTACACCACCCCGATTCGTGATGAGTATCTTTCTGTAATTCCTGGAAACGAGCACTACTGCCATGGCAAACGGCAATACTGCCCATAGGATAAAGAGCATCGCACTTCCCGCGCTTCCTTCTGCGACGCTTTGCCCAAAGGCGTATAGGGGTGGAATTGCCCGTCGGAATGCTTCCGCAAGCTCGGCACCTTTTGTTACCAATTCTCCTAAATAGCCTTGAATGTTGGTCATGATGTAAAAGTACGCCAGCATGAAGCCAACAGCAAGAACAAGCGTAATGATGTTTTTGTGCCGCAAACGCGATGAAACCGTGCCTAATATCCATGCCAACAACAGTGCCGCAGCCATCGCCATAAGTGGCAATAGCAAGACGCCCATGATAAAAAATATGATTCCTGCTGCAGTCGCATACCCTCCAAAAAGCCACAAGACAAAGGCTGGCAGCATAACGACTGTCGTAAGCGCGTACTCAAAGGAGAGAAGCACAAGCAGGCGACTCATGAGAATGGCCGATGGCTTTATCGGCATGGAAAGCAAAAGTTCATTGTCTTTCGCCGCAAAAATCTGCGCCGATGCGGTGAAAATCGTACCAACGACAGATATGCCAAACGCGATAAGTCCAAGAAGGGCAAAATACAGCCATCCGATTCCAAAGGTAAAGAATGGCTCCAAAAGGGAATGGAAGAACATTGCAAGCATTCCGACAAACACGGCAGCGATATAAAGGACAAGCAGTACCAAAAGAAAAATCTTCCCGCCACCGGTTTTCTTATTCCCGCTACCTTTCATGAAATTCGAACCCAAGGCTCTTAAATTGATGAAAAACAGAGTCTTAATCATTTTCATCTGCCTCCAGTTCAAAGAATACATCTTCAAGAGAGGAATCTCCGCGCACCACGTCCATATCGCCGTAGGCAACCAACTTGCCGCTTTTGATGATGGCAACCTTGTCGCACAGTTTTTCCGCGACTTCCAGAACATGCGTCGAGAAAAATACGGCGCCTCCCGCATTGCACTTTTCACGCATGAGATCTTTGACAATACGTGCTGCCTTTGGATCCAACCCGACAAAAGGTTCATCGAGGATGATAAATTCCGGATCGTGAATGAACGCAGAAATGAGTGCAAGCTTTTGCTTCATGCCGTGCGAGTATGTTGCGATGGATTGGGCAAGGTTTGCCGTTAATTCGAACATATCCGCATAAGAATGAATCCGCTCCTGACGCTGTGTCGCATCAATTCCATACACATCGGCAACGAAGTTCAGATACTTTATACCGGATAAAAAATCGTACAAATCCGGATTGTCCGGAATATACGCCATGTGCCGTTTACATTCGAGCGGTTCTGTTTTGATAGACTTGCCACCAACATAAATTTCACCACTGTCGAAACCCAGAATCCCGCAGACTGACTTAATGGTTGTTGTTTTCCCCGCACCGTTGTGCCCGATAAATCCACATATTTCGCCCTTCGCGATGTGCAGGGACAAATCGTCCACCGCAGGTTTTCCGCTATACGTCTTGATTAGGTGTTCAATTCTAAGCATTCAAATTTCCCCTCTGCTTTCTTAGTCTCATATGACTAGCGTTTCTTTGCTGCCGCCTTTTTCCCGAAGTTTGCTAGTAAATCAATAATTTCATCTGTTCCGACATTGCCACTGGCATCCAAATCGAGCATAACCTTGGCGACGGCTTTTGGATCGACACGTTCGCCGGATTTGTGCATCGTCTTGACTGCACCTACGCCTTTCGCGACCAAATCGAGCGCTTCTTTGTCGTCGAGCCCTGAATCCTTGGCGATGGTGTAAATCTTGGCAATTTCTTCAGTTTCCGCAGCACCAAGCTTCTGCGCTTGAACGATATCGGCAACGGCACCCTTCGCCTCTGCAACCAGAATGGGATTGTCTTCGGGAGCCTCGATTGTTTCGGCTTCGACGACTTCTTCCGTGGCCACAGCCTCGACAACTTCTTCCGCAGCCACTGCCTCGACGACTTCCTCCGCAACCACAGCCTCGACGACTTCCTCCACAACAGGCGTGTCATGGACCGCTTTCTTAGACCCATCAAACGGCAAGGTCCACGCACCCTCGTCGGCTTGTTTGCTTTCGGTGTTTACGTCTTCCGGTTCCGGTTTTTCTTCAACTGCCGTGACAACGGGTTCCTCTTTCGCGTCTTCGGAATCCGTATTCGTATTCTCCGAAATCTTTTCCTCAGGTGGAGAAACGACATCCTCTGCATCTTCCGAGATTTCAGCAACCGGCGTTACGGTTATCGTCGTGGACATTTGCCCCTCAGGTGTTTCATGATGTATGACTTTTTTCGCAATGGTTCCGAGTTCGGAACCTCCTATCGCCTCTTTGTTCTGAAGCGCTGCCGAAAGGGCGTTGATGACTTCTGAGGCGGATGCACCATTCAGTGCCGCCGATTTAACATCCATTTTCGCCAATGTCTCGGGAAGGCTTCCTAAAAAATTGGTCAGCAAATTCCCTTCTTCACGATGACCACTGCCTCCCATATCGATGATGGTAGCGTTTGTTCCAACTTCCGCAACTGCCGTGGCAATGGCAGTCGAAACCTGGATGCGCGTTTTGCTCTCGATCTCCGCCAAGGTAACTTGCAGATTAACGGCTTCATTCGCAGCGAGCGCTTCTGCCTTTGCTCTTTCGGCTTCTGCCTCGGCAAGACCCTTTTCACGAATGGCTTCTGCCTCTGCACGACCTTCCGCCGCAATACCATCTGCATTGGCGAATCGCGTCTTTTTGATGAATTCGGCTTCCGCCTCGGCTTCTGTTTTGCGAGCAGTTGCCTTACCTTCTGCGCGACGTTTGTCGGCTTCGGCTTGACCTCCGGCTTCTCTCTCGGCGGCCTTCGCTTTCGCCTCGGCATCCTGTTCGGCGATGATCACACGTGCCTTTGCATCAATCTCCGCCTTTTGCGCCGCAGATTCGGCATCGATTTTTGCCTTTTGTTTTGCGGTTTCCGCCATGGTTGTTTCCACATTGCGACGGGCTTCGGCAGCCGCCTGGTTTTGCCTTTCTCGCTCAACCATAACCGCACCTTCGCTGTTCGCCAGTTCTTTGGCTCTCTCCTGTTCGCGAATCCTTCCTGCGTAGAGCGCGTCTTGTCCCGCCTTGTCCGTCTCCGCTTGGTACTCCGACTTTTTCAGTTTAAGATCCCGATCTTTCTCTGCAATTGCCAGGTCTTTGGCAATGCGCGCCTCTTCGGAGGCCCGACTGGTCGCAGCTGCTGTTTCGTCAATGGATTGTTGTTCTTTTGCACGCAGGTTCTCTGCTTCGCGACGTCTTTCTTCACGGTCTTTCGCTGCCAAATTGTCGTAATGCCCTTGATCGTCTCCGACCTCTGTAATGTTCAGTGAAATCAGCTTAAAGCCAAGCTCTGCCATTCTTTCTTGGACGTTCGCCTCCACGTCGGACTTAAATTTATCTCTTCCTTCAATAACCTCTTCCGGCGTAAGCGTGGCGATTACGGCTCTCACTTCGCCTTCCAATGTTTGTTGCAGGGAATCTGCAATTTCTTTGTCGCTTTTTCCAATAAAGCCCATTACCGCTTTCGCCAGCGAACCTTCTGTTTCTATATCCGGCTTTAACTGTGCCGTCCACTTGACGACGACAGGCACGACGGTTTTTGTCTGCGTCTTTTTGTCATCCGACGATACCGTCATGACCGCCAAGGGGAAGAATTCATGTCTTTTGAACGGTGAAATGAATGCGCCACCCGAGACCAATACGGTGGGTCCCTGCTGTGCTTTTTTCGTTTTCTTTCCGCCGGAAATAACGAGGGCCTGATTTGACTTCGCAATTTTGTAACGCAATTTAAAGATAACGAACGCAACGGCAAGTATGACAATAACAATTGGAATGAGGATAATTAGACTGACGGTGTTTATGACAGTATCCATGGCTTGATTTCCTTTCGAAGAGCAGTCTCTCGATTGTGTCGTTGGATGAATAAGCCTCATGAGGCTAAGTATAGTTTATCAAACCGTCGAAAACTTGCAATACAAAGGAACCGTAATGCTGCTCATTTTCCGGATTTTTAGACTGTGGGGCTGGACTGCTTTACGCTTCCGTGTTCTGCATGGTACGCCAAAAATTCTCTTGGCGGAAGAGGTTTGCTGAAATAATAGCCTTGGTAATACTTCGTGCCGAGCTGAGACAAAACCTCAAGTTCCGCCCGTGTCTCAACGCCCTCAACGATGATTTCGATATCGATGCGTTGCTGAAGACGGAGAATGGAACGAACGATCTCCTGCCTGTTGACATCATTTTCGATTCCGCGTATGAGCGAAGTGTCGATCTTCACTGTCTTGGCACCAAAGTCGCTAATGTAGGTCAACGAACTATAACCCATCCCAAGATCGTCTATAGAAAGCGAAACGCCGATGTCACGAAGGCGCCGGAATATTTCTTTTGTACTTTCTCCGGAATTCACGACGGCATGCTCTGTTATTTCGAGTTCGACAAGATCCGGTGGCACGCGGTACTTCGAAAGAACCTTTGCAACAAAGTCCGGGAAGCCCGGATCCGCATGAATGTGCTGTGGATTCAGATTGATTGAAATCGAGATATCATCAACGCCCGCTCTTCTGAACGCGGCGAATCCCTGAATCGATTTTTCAAGCACCCACCGACCGAGTTCAATAGAGAGCTCCGCCTCATCACACATTTCGACAATCATAACCGGTGAAACATTGCCGTAGTCCGGATGGTTCCAGCGAAGAAGTGCTTCTGCGCCTTTTACTCTACCGGCATCGTCTGTCTTCGGTTGAAAAACCATGCGAAAAGGAATTCGCTTTGATGTAAATTGCTCCCGTAATTCCGTAGCGAAATCGCGGGCAAGTTCGCCGATATGATCTTTGCGTGCAATGAGTGAAATGTATTCATTTTCCGCTGCGGATATCGCAGCTTTTTGCAGTTCGACGAAATCGTTCTGATTCTTTATCTGTTCAGACCGCCCGGCAAGTTTGATGAAAGGGATGTAAATGAAGGTGCTGACAGCAAGCCCAATCGCCTGAATGAAGATGGCGTTATAGGATCCCGTCGCGAGGTAGCCTGAGAGAAAAATGGGTGTCGTCCATTGCCCGGCGGTATCGACAACAGGAAGAATGCCAAGATGTGTGCTGACAAAGGCAATCGCACCGAGAACAATCGGAGAACACACGAAAGGAATAAAGAAGAGGGGATTGAAGATAATCGGCACGCCATAAATCAGTGTCTCGTTAATGTTGAATATGGCAGGAAAGAGCGATACCTTTGCAAGCCGCCTTCCTTTGTGCCTTGTTTTGACAAAGAAAAGCGCAAGCAGCATTCCAAGCGTCGCACCGGAGCCTCCAAGGTAGATGAACGTATCGAAAAATTCCTTGGTCAAGACCACACCGCCATCTGCGGTTCCGTTTGCGATTGATGAGATGCCGTCCATAATAACATCCCCACCGTGTATGCCAATAAACCAGAAGAACTCCGTCATCAGGATGATAATCACCATCGAGAAAAATCCGTCATCGGATAAATACCTATTTACGAAGTTGCCGAAGAAAGCAACAAAGTTCTCATTTGAGAAATATTCTCCTATAAAAACGCGGAAAACCGCAAACAAAAACAAAGTGGCAAAGACCGGAAAAATCGCCTTGAATGCCGACCGGAGGGTCAAATGATGATCAAATACAGATCGTTGTGAAATTCGAAACTTCCTTCGAATCACATTAAAGAACGAGAAACACTTTACCGAGATCACCGCGATGAATATCGCCGCAAACAACCCGTTGGCGCCCGGATAATGGAACGTCAGCCCTTCCATACTCCTCGCCATAACGATGGTGTAAGAAGCAAACGACGTAAGGACAATAACAAGAGGGCTGATCTCCCCATCCTTCACCATTTTTTCTTCCATTGAAAGGGAGAAGCTAACCGAAAAAAGGGCAATGAGTCCGATGACATTAAGCGTTCCAAAATGAATCATAAGACTCACTGTGCGCCAGTCCGTTCCCAGAATCTTGGCAATCGCATCCTGATAGGAAGGAATCGGCAAGTTCAATATTGCAACAATGAACGCGCCAATCAGAACAAAGGGGATGATATTAATAAGTCCTCTGTTAATCGATCGGATGATTACGTTTTCGGAGACTACCGACGCAATCTTCCCAAACCTGCCCGACATACTATTCCTCCACGAATCAATACAAATGTATCATTGTATTGTACCATGTATGTCATGGTTCTAAACTTTCGTTTCATGAATCACACGATTGGTCGATCAAAGAAAATATTCTTTCCGGATGTCGCCAATCCAATTCCGAAGCACATCTTTATTTCTTCCGGGAAAAATCCTAGCCTTAGCGCCGCCATGCCTGCTGTAAACAGCACCCGATTATCAATGCGGTGATCCATGGCGGTTGCTGCCGCCGAACCTATGGCAATTCCCAAATCATGCGAGGCCATAGAACATGCGATGCCTTGCTTTTGTGCAGTCAAACAATCTTTGACGCCACAAAGTGCGCAGTCTAATCCGCGGGGATCTAACGCTGTGCCAACAAGGACGATGCAGTGACAGGCATCTACATTATCGGCATCGCGAAGGAAAAACGCGTTGTCGGGACGTTGCCCCAGCTTGCGCATCTCGGCGGTCAATTTGTCTTTGTCGCTACCATCGAGAACCAGGGTGTCTGTTATGTCTACGCCACAGGCTTTCGGTGCGGTACGTGCCGCAGCTGCCATCAGTTCCGCCGTATGCATCGCTGCACGATGTTCTGTTTCGTTGCTTTTGTAAATCATATTTCCCTCTGTTTCCGTTACCAAATTTTCCCTTAAGGTATCTCAAAGTATGGGCTGCTATAGAGCCGTTTTAGGCGGTTCGAGCAATCTTCTCTACCTTAATGATACCATAAGCCTCATGTAACAATCTGCCCCTTCATCGGGGCGCCTGTCATAGCGGGGACTTGCAATACTCGCAGATGCCCGGTGTGCCCACAACGACCATGTTGTTTGCACCGCAGCGATTGCAAGTTTTTGCCATGATCTGTTGACCCTGCGTCTGACCCTGCGTCTCCGGATGCGATATGACAAACTCGCCGGTGCCCTCGTGAATGTACGCATTTGTAAAATAGCCGAGTGAAATCATCTTCTGCAAATCCGCCTTCACCGTCTGAATCGGCAAACCGACGCTATTCGAAATTTCATAAATAGAAGTATGATTTTGATTCACGACAAT
>JAITTH010000076.1 GCA_031287295.1 Eubacteriales Family XIII. Incertae Sedis bacterium | reverse complement strand
TTGCGGCAGAGCACAATCTTGCCAATTTATACGCACTCACCCTTCATCGGCTGAATCCATATCTAAAAAAGAGGATTGTCCAGACACGATGGGGGAAATTTACGGAAGATATTAACAATACGTTGGCTGTGATAAAAGGCAGCCTTCGTACAGATCTTTTGCGCCGCAGCCGATATTCTTTTGCGACGCGTGGAGAGACTGCCGTTCGTGATTTGCAGAGAAGTGCAGGTCATCGGGCGATGCGTTTCATTGCGTTCTTGTACTCCCTGCACCCGATTCGTTCGTTTCTCCTGGCTCGCTATCGGAACAAGGCAGAGAACAGGATGGATGAACCATGAGAAGTACAAAGAAACAGGGACCTGACTATAGACGAGAACGCAGAATGAAACGAAAGCGCAGACAGTTACTCCTTGCGCTCATTTTCGTTATTTTTCTTTTGATCATTGCTATTTTTATCAGCACACATTCCGCAAAACCCATTCCCAAGGAGGAAGATCCTATATCTTTGGGTACGGGGACTGAAAAAACCGAAACAGAACCGAGCCTCACACCGGGTGCGATTCGACTCACCTTCGATGCGGATGGCGGAAAATATACGGAATACGGTACGGATGGTACGGAGCAAATCGTCATGGACGGAACGCGTTTTGGACCGTTGCCTGTACCCGCGAAAGAAGGGTATGTCTTTGATGGATGGCGTTCGAATGAGGGGACCCGTGTTGGTGAAACGTCCTTCATGTCGTTTGAGAAAGACACAAAGCTTACCGCTGCCTATATCCCGGCTGCCGAAAATGCCGATCCACGAGGGCTTCCGATTCTCATGTATCATTGGTTTTACGACCCCGCAGCGGGAGAGACGAGCGGAAACGCCAATTGGATGAACATTCAAGATTTTGAGGCGCAAATGGCCTACCTTACAGAAAACGCCTATTATTACCCGTCTTGGAGTGAGGTGTATGCTTTTATCATGGGCACGACGACCCTTCCCGCGAAGAGTGTTGTGGTTTCGGACGACGACTGTATGGACAGCTTTCGGAATATGGCGATTCCCATCATCGAGAAATATAAGGTTTATGCGACCAGCTTTATGATTACGGACTGGCCGGACGATCAAAACCGGACATTTGTTGCGGAACATACATCGGAAAATCTCATTTTCCGTTCACATAGTTCCTTCCTTCATGTGCGCGACAGCGAAGGGTGGGGTTTGGTACATTCGTGGTCCTATGGTGATATATTGGCAGATACGCAGTCTTCCGTAGAAATTCTCGGCGCAGCGCAGGTCTACTGCTATCCATTTGGTCATTACAACGACAACATTCAGAATGCGCTTCGTGAACTCGGCTTTAAAATGGCAGTGACGATTGAAAACAGACGCGCCTACGTCGGAGATGATCCGCTGGCGCTTCCTCGGGTACGCATGAACGAAGGTGTAACAATGGATGAGTTTGCTGCATATGTCTCATAATATGGAAGCTGTTATCGCGCAGAAAAATCCGTTAGTATCGATTATTGTGCCCGTTTATAACGGGGCAGATTTTCTGGATCACTGCATCCGTTCTATCTTGGCGCAGACCTATGAGAACATTGAATTGATTCTGATTGATGATGGCTCAACGGATGAATCGGGTACAATTTGTGCGGCATTTGCAGAAAAAGATGCGCGGGTGCGGCTCATCCGTCAAACAAACGGCGGTGTTGGCAACGCACAAAATGTTGGATTGAATACCATGACCGGCGAATATGTAACGTTCTGTGATAATGACGATTTGATGAGTCCGTTTTTGGTCGAGCGTCTGCTTTCGATTTTGCTCGAAAAGGGCGCAGATATGAGTCAATGCAGGTGGAAGAATGTCGGTGTGAAAGAAGCTTGGTCGGTGTATCAAGTTGATCGTGAACAGACGCTGGAATTTGGCGCCGCCATCGCATTTGATTCTCCTGCCGAGAAATACCAAAAGGTCTTTTCAAAAAGCCATCGTGTTGCCGTGAAAAACGGGGAGTTCTATTATCTTTCCGAGCCCAATTGGGGAAAGTTGTATAAAGCCTCGTTGTGGAAGGACAAGCGCTTCCCGGAGCGTGTTTACACGCAGGACATCTATCTTGCCATGGAACAATATGTGCGTATGGAAAAGGTTGTGACTTGCCTCGAACCCTTGTATTACTGGCTACAGCGCAGCGGAAGTATAAGCCATAGCGGCAATTACACGTTTCATAGGGATTACTTAAACAGTGCGTTTCACAATGCACTCATTTGTGAGCAGAAAGGCATTCTGCCGAAACGTTCCCTCTATTCTATGAGCAGTGAGATAAGACAGCTTCAAAAGGTGGCGAAAACGCAGGAAGAAATAGACAGCGTGTCCTTTTACCAAAAACGGTATAAAGCGTATTTGCACAGGCTCGGACTCGGGCAGAAAATCTCGGTTCATTTGGGTTCCGGCTTGCGAACAATCGAATCAAAAATCTATAATCTCAGTGTCCGTAAGAAACCATAGCAATCCCTTTCTTTGCACCAAAAGAGCTTTTGTAAAATACCATAAATTTACGATAACGCTAAATATTCCCAAATCAAAATCAACTCAAATCACTTGATTTATGGAGCCTTATCCATTAAAATAATAAAGCTGCGCTTATTGTGCGGAAAATTTATATTATTTTACACATCACAGGGCTTGCGGGGCGGTGTTTCGCCGTCAGACATGAACGGGAAAATCCCCGGAAGGATACCGTGTGATGGAAGAAGAACCGGAGGTACATCATGTCAGTTATTTCTATGAAACAATTACTTGAAGCGGGCGTTCATTTCGGACATCAGACAAGGCGCTGGAATCCGAAAATGGCCCCGTATATTTTTACGGAACGCAACGGCATCTACATCATCGATTTGCAAAAGACCGTAGGTAAAATCGACGAAGCGTATGCTTTCATGCGCTCTGTTGCAACGTTGGGCAAGCCGATTTTGTTTGTCGGCACGAAGAAGCAAGCACAGCAGGTCGTCAAAGACGAGGCGAACCGTGCGGAAATGTACTTCGTGAATGAGCGTTGGCTCGGCGGAATGCTTACGAATTATAAGACCATTTCAGAACGTATCAAGCGTCTGTACGAAATCGAACGTATGGAAGACGACGGTACCTTTGACGCGCTGACGAAAAAAGAAGTCAGCAAGCTCAGGCTCGAACATGATCGCCTCGAGAAATTCCTCGGGGGCATCAAAGAAATGAAGGGCATGCCCGCGTGCATCTTCATTGTCGATCCGAAAAAAGAACGTATTGCGATTAAGGAGGCGCGGATTCTCGGCATTCCGATCATCGGTATTGTCGATACAAACTGTGATCCCGAAGACGTCGATTATGTTATCCCGGCAAACGACGATGCGATTCGTTCCATCAAACTGATTACCGCTGCGATGGCGGACGCCATCATTGAGTCCCGTCAAGGTGAGAGCTTTGCAGAAGAATCTGCGGAAGAAGCGGAAGCTGAGAATGCAGATGCTGTGGCAAATGTCGAAGTGGCAGCTGCCGACGAAACGCAAGAAATCGTAGAGGAACCTGCACCGGCAGAAGAAGCCGCATCGGTAGAAGAGGTCACACCGATTGAAGAAAAGGTGGAAGAGCCGGTTGCTACAATAGAAGAAACCGAAGAAGTCAAAGAAGAATTGACGGAACAGGAGGAATAATATGACCATTTCAAGTGCACAAATCAAAGAGCTTCGCGAAAGAACCGGAGCCGGAATGCTCGACTGCAAAAACGTGCTGACAGAGGTTGACGGAGATTTGGAAAAGGCAATCGATGTTCTGCGTGAAAAAGGGCTTGCCAAAGCTGCAAAGAAGGCCGGACGCATCGCAGCAGAGGGACTTGTTCGGATTACCCTTGCGGAGAACGGTTCAAAGGCTGCCATCATCGAAGTGAATTCCGAAACGGATTTTGTGGCAAAGAACCAGGATTTCATCGACTTTGTTGAGCGTCTTTCCGACCTCAGCGTAGAATCGGAACCCGGTCTCGATGGCTTCCTCTCGGTGAAGTACGACGAAACGCAGTCGGTTCAGGATAAGCTGACCAATTTCATTGCGACGATCGGTGAAAACATCAGCATCCGTCGTTTTCAAAAGTTTAATCGCCCCGGAACCGTGTATGTAGGTTATCTGCACGCAGGCGGAAAGATTGGTGTTCTCGTCGGGCTGGAGACGGCGGCAAGCATAGATGCGGTAACGCCGCTCGGACGCGATATTGCCATGCAGATTGCATCCATGAATCCGCTCTTCATCGATGAAAGCGGTGTCGATCCGGAATACCTCGAGAAGGAGAAAGAAATTCTCATTCAGCAGGCGCTCAATGAAGGTAAGCCGAAAGACATCGTCGAGAAGATGGTCATCGGTCGTCTGAAAAAAGAACTGAAAGAAACCTGCTTGCTTGAACAGAAGTTCGTCAAGAACGGAGAGCTTACCGTTATGCAGCATCTGAAAGATCAGGTCAAACAAATCGGTCAGGAGATTCAGATTGTCGAGATGATTCGCTACGAAGTGGGCGAAGGCATTGAGAAAAAGGAAGAGAATTTCGCGGAAGAAGTCGCGAAACAGATGGGCAATTAGAACCCTATATGTGGTATACTAAAAGGCAGAATTATTTCTGCCTTTTTTTGTATGTAGAACTTTTGTAAAGTATTTGTGATGCTGAGAATCAGCAGAATGGAGCAGAATATGAGTGCGGCAAAATACAAAAGAATCGTAATCAAAATTTCCGGAGAAGCGTTGGCGGGAGACGAACGCTTTGGCATCGACGGAGACACGTTGAAACACATCGCGGGAGAAATCGCGGAGGTTCGTGCTCTGGGTGTGGAAATTGCGCTTGTTGTCGGTGGGGGAAACTTCTGGCGCGGACGTAGTGCAAAAGAAATGGATCGTCCCACAGCCGACTATATAGGGATGCTTGCGACGGTCATGAACTGTTTGGCGTTACAATCGGCCATTGAGAATGTCGATGTTCCCACTCGTTTGCAGTCCGCCATTAATATGCTGGGTGTTGCCGAGCCTTACGCACGTCGCAAAGCCATTTCGCATCTTGCGAAAGGTTATGTTGTCATTTTTGGTGCGGGCACAGGCAATCCGTTCTATTCGACAGACACGACGGCTGCGTTACGCGCTGCCGAAATCGGTGCCGATGTCATCTTATTCGCAAAGAATGTGGATGCTGTGTACTCCGGCGATCCGGCAACGACGCCAGACGTCGAACGCTATAGTACGCTGACGTTTAAAGAGGTTCTTGACAAAGGTCTTGGCTTCATGGACAGCACGGCTGCTACCTTTTGCATGGAATACAACATCCCGATTCAGGTATTCGGGCTGCGAGAGCCGGGTGGCGTCATTAAGGCTGTAAAGGGAGAGCGGATCGGAACCATTATCCGCTAATAGCGAAAGGAGTTTGTCATGCCTGACAATAATGAAATCCAAACTTCATTAGATGAAAAAATGAAAAAA
>JAITTH010000054.1 GCA_031287295.1 Eubacteriales Family XIII. Incertae Sedis bacterium | reverse complement strand
TAAGCTTTTCCCATTCTATTTCCTCGACGCCTTAAAACAAAGTTCCATACAAAGAACCCCTACATTCTTAACCTAACACACGGAAATCGGTTGCCCCATATGTTAGGTAGATCGTCCACTCGGGTAAATTGTGTGAATATTTCGACTATTGTATCATAGCTTACAGCATCTATGCATCATAGTCAACTATCATATCTTCCTCTGAAATGATGCGAGGATCTTTTTTATTGAAAATATCGTAGATAATCGGAACAATGAATAACGTCATCAATGTCGCATAAAGGAGACCGCCGATGCAGACAATCGCCAGCGGTTGCATCATTTCGGATCCGGTTCCGATACCGAATGCCATGACACTAAGTCCCAAAATCGTTGTTGTTGCTGTCATCAGAATCGGGCGCATACGTGTAGATCCTGCCTCGCGAATGGCCTCGATACGTTCCACACCTTCTAACCGCAGCTGATTGATGTAATCAACAAGCACAATGCCGTTGTTCACAATAATGCCAATGAGCATGACAAAACCAATGAGCGAAATGACGGATAGATTCATGCCGGTCACGAACAACGCAACGAACCCACCTGTAAACGCAAGCGGCACCGTAAACAGAATAATGAAAGGACTCTTCAAGGACTGGAATTGCGCCACCATGACCAGATAGACCAGCAGGAGCCCCATAACCATCATCAGAACAAGATCGCGGAAAGCATCCGTAATCGTTTGATCTTCGCCGGCAAGTTCATAACTCACACCATCCGGAAGCGTTGCCTTGTCCAAATATTTCTCCACTTCGTCTGCCACATGCGTCACGCTCGTTCCTTCGGTGATCTCGACATCGACAACAAGCTCACGTCGCTGCTGATAGCGATGAATGGTCATGAGAGATTTGGCGTCTGCGACAGTCGAAACATCGGCAAGCTTTACGCGTTCTTTCGTCCCATCATTTTTGGTGACATCAAACGAAAGGTCTTTGATATATGCAGGCGTCAGTTTTTCATCCTCTGCCGTAACCAAAACCACATCATAGGTGTCATTGTCCCATGAAACGGTTGTCGCCGTTTGCTCATTCGTGAGAACCTTGCTGATCTCTGCATAAACCTGCGCTACGGTAAGCCCTTTTTTTGCCGCTTTTTCCTTATCAACCGTAAATCGAATTTCCGGTGAAGTCTCTTCGATACCTTCAATGTTTGAAACGCCTTTGATCTTAGACATCCCCTGCGTAATGTCACCCGCAACCTGAATCAAATCGTCTATATTTTCACCAAACAAATGGACTGAAATACCCGATCCGCCCATAGAAGAAAGATCCATCGAGGCGGATGAATTTACAATCACTTCCGCATCGATATCTTTTGTCCTTTTCTCTATTTCCTTTGCGATGGCATCCCCGCCAATGCTTTCATCAACAACCACGTAATAATCTGCCGACACGATCTCGTCATCACCGCTACCACCACCGAAACCAAACATGCCACCCATCGAATTACCACCGGAAAGCGCACCTACCGTTTTTACACCTTTGATCGGAAGAATGCGCTCGGTAATTTCATTTGCAGTGCTCTTCAACTTTTCAAACGATGTGCCCTCCGGCATATTTAAGCTCACAGAAAGCTGCGGACTGTCCGCAGATGGTATAAATGAAAACCCGCGGGCCAAAACGCCATAAGTGCTTCCGGCAAGAAGAAGCAACACCGAGATCAAGACGATTGCCTTATGCTTCAATGTCCATGTCAAAAGCGTATCGTATTTGCCGAGAACCCTCTTGAGCAGTTTGTCTTCCTTGGGCACCATGTTATGGAAAAGGCCTCCTGCCATTGCAGGAACTAGGGTTAGCGCAATGATCAGACTCGCAACAAGTGAATAGGCAAGCGTGAGTGCAAGATCGGCGAAAAGCTGCCTGGTAATCCCGTGCGTAAACACAATCGGCAGAAAAACGCAAATTGTCGTAAGTGTGGATGAGGTAATCGCAGCGGCAATTTGACTCGTACCACTGATTGCTGCCTTTACCGCAGAATAGCCCTTCTGTCGCAGTCGGAAAATATTTTCAATGGCGACGATGCTGTTATCGACAAGCATGCCCACGGAAATGGCTAAACCTGAGAGCGAAATGATGTTGATGGTAACGCCGGAAAAGTACATGAGTACAACCGCAAAGACCACACTGATCGGAATGCTGCATAAGGTTATGAATGTCGGACGAATATCACGCAGGAACAGGAAAAGTATCAGAATCGCAAAAAGAGAACCGAGAAGCAGATTTTGCAAAATCGCACCGATGATGATGTAAATGTACTCACCCTGATCCATAAGCGCCGTAAAGTGCAGATCCGGATATTCTTCGCTGAGCGCATCGAATTTAGCTTGGATGTTCTTCGACACTTCTGCGGTTGCATGTGTGCTTTGTTTCTGGAACGTGAGGATAACGCCGTCTTCCCCATTGATTTTTGCGTAAAGCGTATCGAGATTGTCGCTTTGGAAGACATCTGCGACATCGGAAAGTTTTATCGTACCGAGTCCTTCGAGTCCCATATCCAACAGCGGGAGATTTTGAAGTTCTTCGAGAGAATTTATTTCTGCCCCAACACGCACGAGGTAGTCATCCTTGCCTTCATGAACATATCCTGCGGGCATGGAAAAATTCTGCGCATACAAAATGCCGGAGAGCATTTCCATGGTAAGCATACTCTTAATATTTGAATTGCTCACCGCGTCTTCCCGTGCATCGGAAAGCTGCGAAAGTCCTTGCTCCACCTGCCCTAGTGCCATCGAAAGTTGTGCCTGCGCCGAGGAAAGTTGTGCTGCACCATTGGCCAACTCAAAACCGGAAGTAATGCTCAAAGAGGAGAGCTGCTTCTGTGCATCTATCAGTGCCTGATCCGCACCTTGAAGCTGCATGAGTTTTGCTTGGAGATCGATAATTTGATTGTTTATGTCGGTCTTGCCTTGTGCAAACTGATTTGTGACATCGGGTGGCAGTGTAATACCCGCATTGCTTGCAATATTGATCGCCGCCTGCTCGCCTTCAATCAACGTCGTCAAACTCATTGCCAAAACAGAAAGTTGCGATTCAAGCAGCACCTTCCCTTCAAGCAAAGCTGCCGTATTGGCGCTGAGCTGCGCGGAGCCATCACCGACGCCATCGGCAAGCTGCTTTACGCCGTCCAGAAGGGTATTGTTTGCTGCCGTCAACTCACCCAGTTGTCCTTCGATTTGCGATTGCGTCCCTGCCAGCTCACTTTCCACTTCTGCAAACTGATTGTTAACCGCGTCGGAAATCGTTTTGTTCAACGCATCTATTTTATCTTCCCGCAGGATAACATTCATCTGCACATCTACGAGACCGATAACGTCCACGCTCGCCACACCGGTCGTACCTTCTAATTTTGAACGGAGTTCGTCCCTTACTAAAATCGAGAGTGCTGATGTATCCAAACCTTTTCGGTCCACAGCAGCAACCATGATGGGCATCATATCGGGATTGATTTTCATGATGAGTGGTGTGCCAATCATGTCATCCCAACCGCCTTCAATCTGCCGGGTCTTTTCAAGAATATCGACCAAGAGCGCATCGATATTGGCATTTGATTCAAATTCCATAAAGACTGCCGAATAATTATCGGCCGATTCAGATTGAATCGTCTTGAGATTTTCGAGCGTAGAAAGCGTCCGTTCCAAGGGCTTTGTGACTTCGCCTTCCACCTTTTCCGGGGACGCGCCCGGGTAGGTTGTCATGAGAACAATATAGGGTAAATCCATCTTGGGCAATAGGTCAGGGGTCATGCTGCGTATGCCCCCAAATCCGAATGCAAAAATTGCGACAATGAGCACAAAAACAATGAACGGCTTCCTTACGCTTAATTTAATCAATGCTTCTTATTTCCTAACTTGGGAGGCTGGATTCTGATTGTCTTATATCATATTCTAAATATTTTGTTTTCGCAAATTTCAACCTGCCTTTCATCTCCTGTTCAGGGCGAAACCATGGTATATTATTCCTATAAAATGCAGCCCGATCTTAGAAATTGTATTTTCGGAGGTACAAAATTGTCAAATGAAAAAGAGCTAAATAAAATTTTTATCAGCGGTGCCGGTGGGCGTATTTTCTCTTGTATGTTGCGGGCTCTTGCGAAACAGGGAAAGCTCTCCAATGTTGTGGGAGTAAGCGCAAGCGGACCCAAAGATCTCGAAGATATGGCGGAAAAACTCGACCACGACTCCACCCACCGCAGGTTCCCCTATGAAGTGCGAAGCATAAGCAAGTCGTATATCAACGAAGATCATTTAGGGGATCTAACGTTCAAGCACGACGATGAAATTATCACCATTCCTATTTTCGGGCAACCCAATCCGGAAAAACTCCCATTGAAAGACCTTTTCGTAGACGTTGCAGTGGACGCAACGGGGAAATTTCTCACGAAGGAACTGGCTTCGAAATTCTTACATGCAGGCGCCAAGAAAGTATTGATGACCGCACCGGCAAAAGACGACACACCGCTCATTATCTACGACATTAACGGTTCACAGGACGACGGGCTTCCTGTCGTCTCCTTAGCCAGCTGCACCACAAACTGCGCGGCACCAATTGTTTTTGCTTTGAGTGAATGCTTTAGTACGCCGAAAAACATTTTCCTAAATACGACTCATGCTGTGACAAATTCGCAAAAAATGCTGGACGGCAATAACAAAAAGATGGCAAACAGTTTTTCGGGACTCAACAACATCGTTGTTACCGATACGGGTGCCACGAAAAGTCTTCAGAAGATCTTCCCCAAAATTGAGCAGACAACCGGAATTTCTTGCAGGGTTCCGGTTCCGGACGGATCGGTATGCAGCCTCATCATGGAATTCGACAGCAACGAAGAATCGACCGAGCGCCTCAACAACGAAAGCGTGCGCGAGGCACTCGAACACTTCGAGCAAGAACGCATCCCAAGACTGCTGCGTGTAAGCCATCGCACGACGATGATCTCTTCCTATGTTATTGGCAGATCGCGTACTTCGATTGTCGCGCCGGGGCAAATTGAAGTGATTGGGAATATCGTTCGCGTTGTTGCAGGCTACGACAACGAGTACGCCTATGCTTACCAAGCCGCCTTCGCCGCGTTAGAGTGCCCCCTGCCACGCGTATAGCCAAATGCGAGATTTCGAACATGTTTGACATTGCTTTGTTTTCATTTGGACTGCTTTGCGCCGGACTCTTCATCTATCACGTCATGAAAGAACCGCGAAGAATTTTGTGTGCCCTGCTTCTCTCCGCAGCACTTTACTGTATCATTCGGGGCGGTTTGGCGCTGCTTCGTCCAAGCCAAGTTCTTCCCAATGGAGATCTCCTTGTTGGCGACGGCGATGAAATATTCATGTGGATTGGCATTCTTTTCTGTGGGTTAAGCTTTTGGATCGGCATTGCCCTGTGCATCAACGGGGGGAGAGTAATCGCCAAAGAAGGGCTCTCGCTGGCGCATGCGCTGCCGCTTTTCTTTGGCATCATAAGCATCAGTTGGCCGTTACTTTCCATTGCGCGAGTCTTCTTCCTTGTCGTATTTTCAACATCCAGTTTGTTAATCGTCATTTCTTTGATTTTATGGAATATCGCCCTGTATGTCCCGGGAATGCTTATCGCAATTTTGCTTTATTCCATCGTATATGCACGACTCCCAAAACCAAAAGACTGTGATTTCATTTTGGTACTGGGTGCCGGACTTGTGGATGGAACAACTGTAACACCCCTGTTGGCAAAACGCCTCGACAGGGCAATTCGGCTTTATGAAACCAATGGAAAGAACGCAGACTTCATTGTTTCAGGTGGCAAAGGCGCCGACGAAAAGGTTTCCGAAGCCTATGCAATGCGACAATACCTGTTGGAACAAAATATCCCCGAAGAAAAGATTATCATGGAAGAGTGTTCGAAAAACACGTTGGAAAATCTTCGCTTCTCCAAACACATTATGGAAGAGAGAAACGCAAACTATCAGGCTTTGATTGTAACGAGCAATTATCATGTTTTGCGTACGGTCATTTTGGCAAAAAACATCGCGATGAACGCACAGGGCATCGGCTGCAAGACCGCATTCTATTATCTGCCGGCGGCATTTATCCGGGAATATATTGCCGTAATTTTCGCTTACAAATATCTCGCACTGATTTATGTGCTCGGCGTACTTCTTTTTACACTGATTTAGCGGCTAATGACGGCTAATCCAAATTCCTTTTCAAGGACCAATTCAAACCGGAACTTTTCGTAACGACATATCCGCGCTTTTCGGCATCCAGTGCCAAATCCTTAAATTTTTTGTAGCCGGAATTTTTGAAGTCAATTTGTTGCGCAACTTGATTGAACATTTCCCAACCGCCTTTTTCGGGCAACACATCGATTAACGCCTTGAAGATAGACGGAATGGT
>JAITTH010000171.1 GCA_031287295.1 Eubacteriales Family XIII. Incertae Sedis bacterium | reverse complement strand
GACCGCTGACACCGAGTTTTCGATAAATGGCGGAGATGTGCTTCTTTGCGGTGGAAAGACTGATCGTCAAATGCTCTGCCAATTCTTCCGTTGAATATCCTTTCTTGAGTATGAGGTAGAGGATCTCGTATTCCCTGTTCGTGAGCCTCTTTTGCGCCCGAATGCGGGACAACTTGAGGAGTAGGAAGCCAGAGTAATCGTAGACAAAGCAAACATATTTGTATTTCTCTAAGGTTTCACGATAACAGAGAATTTCAACATAATAGCTTTTTCCATTTGCGGTGATTTCATGTAACTCGGTATTATCACGTTCAGGTGCTTTATGATAAGCTTCACACAAGGATTGGATATGTCTCGTTAAGTTTTCATCTGCTACGGGATTCGTATCGTCCGATAAGGTCAGATTTCGATAGGTATCATTGACAGTGGTTATTGCAAAATTTTTATCAAGCACACAAATTCCCACAGAGTGAAAACTCTCTAACAGGTGCGCAAACTCATCTGCATCGCTGATTTCATTTGAGAGGAGTTGTTCGTTAATGAGCTTTGACAAATGAGGTTGGTAGACTTTAATGATTTCTACATCTTTTTCCAGAAACGGTCTCCGTGTGTCGTTGCGGAAAATGCTGATCTTTGCAAAGATCGTGTCGCTTCCTTGCAAGGGACAATTTGCGTGAATTGAATTAAAGAGTTGTACGGGCTGGACAAATTCTGTATAGTATTTCGTCGTTGTGTCTAGCTTTTTTCGCAATATATTGCGATTTAGAATGACAATATTTTCTTTCTCCGTCATGACCGGAAGGATATCGTCCATTTGTGCATAGGCGTTCATGTATAGCTCGATGTCACTTGAATCCCAACCAATATGAGGAAAAGCATTCACAGAATAGTAATTCCGCTTGGCGTCGTATTCATAAAACATGAAATTACCTTTGTCGAAATAGATCTGTTTGCGGAGGGAAAGTAGAAATTCCGTCAAAAAATCCGGGAGACTGGTTTGTTCGTTCGGTCCCTCGTATATTTGGCGGATGGTCTCGTTGATTTTCCGCAGTTCTTCAAATGTAATTCCCGTGTCGGTCATAGATGATATCCCTCTATTTGTAAGCCTTCCGCTTAAGCTAAAGCGTATCATTAACGAAGATAATAATCAATGTTCAGAATCTCGCCGATTCTTCGTTCGCCACGCTGAAAACAGACGTATTTCATGATATAATCTGAAGGAAATTGAGAGACGAAGGGGAGTCAAATTCTATGAAGCGAATCGGTGTTTTGACGAGCGGTGGCGATGCCCCGGGTATGAACGCAGCCATTCGGGCAATTGTACGCACGGCAATCTATATGGATATGGAAATCTTCGGCATCGAAAGAGGCTTCAACGGGCTCATCGACGGCGATATCTCCCAGATGAATCGACGCGATGTTGGCGACATCGTGCATCGTGGAGGCACGATCTTAAAGACGGCTCGCAGTGAGAGCTTTCTGACGGACCAGGGCTTTGCCCGTGCCATCAACATTCTTGAGAGTTTTCGCATAGAAGGACTCATTGTCATCGGCGGAAACGGCTCACTTTCCGGAGCGCTGAAACTCGCGAAGGCGGGCGTGAAGGTCATCGGCATACCGGGTACGATCGACAACGACCTTGGCTACACCGATTACACCATTGGCTTCGATACTGCTGTAAATACCGCACTTTCTGCCATTGGGAACATTCGCGACACCTCCCACTCGCATGATCGAACGACCATCGTTGAGGTTATGGGGCGACACTGCGGTGATATTGCGATTTGCACGGCGATTGGAGGCGGGGCAGAGATCGCCCTCATTCCGGAGCAGCCTTTCGACATAGACGAGGTCTGTCGCAAGCTCATTGAAGCAAAGCATCGCGGAAAAATGTCGAGCATCATCATCAAGGCCGAAGGTGCAAACATCGCTTCTCAGACGCTTGCCGACCTCATCATTGAGCGCACGGGCGTGGATGCGAAAGTGGTCATCCTCGGCTATATCCAGCGCGGGGGTTCACCGACGGTACGCGACCGCATTCTCGCGAGCACACTGGGGTTTGAAGCCGTCAAACTTTTGAAAAATGACATATTTAACAGAGCCGTTGGTGTCACGGGCGATCAGGTTATTCATCTGGAACTCGAAGAAGCGCTTGCCGTCGAAAAAGACCGACTGATTGCGCTTGCCGACTTGGTGGATGTTTTTTCGATATAGAAGGAATCATGGATGCGATTTCGCTGAAAAATGTGCATATATCTTTTGGGAAAGCCCAGATTCTAAAAGGGGTATCTCTTTCGGTTATGCCCGGGGGCATCTATGGACTTTTGGGACCATCGGGTTCGGGAAAGACAACGACCGTGAAGATCATCGTTGGCATTTTAAAGGCATCTGTCGGCGAGGTCGTTGTGCTTGAAGAGATTATGCCTTCCTTTGTCGCGATGAAAAGCATTGGCTATATGGCGCAGGAAAATGCCCTCTATGAAGACCTTACCGGACAGCAAAATCTCGAATTTTTCGGTGCCATGTACGGTCTTTCCGGGAAAAATCTCGAGAATCGCATCAAACAATCCTTAAATTTTATCGATCTGAGCGGGGAAGCGAAAAAACTCGTTTCCAAGTATTCAGGCGGCATGAAACGTCGGCTTGCTCTTGCTGCTGCGATTCTTCACGCACCGAAAGTCCTCATTTTAGATGAGCCCACTGTTGGCATAGACCCTGTATTGCGTCGCAGCATATGGCGTGGGTTGTATAAGATTGCGCAGACAGGAACCGCCATTCTCATTACGACGCACGTGATGGACGAAGCGGAAAAATGTCAGCGCCTTGCGATGATGCGCGAAGGCAGAATCATCGGCGAAGGAACGCCCGAAGAACTAAAGGCTCACTACGGATGCTTCTCGATCGAAGATGTCTTCTTGAGGCTCAGTACCGAGAAAGATGAGGCACGAAGATGAACAAAATTCGTGCGCTTTCTATGCGAATCTTCCTCCAGCTCCTACACGATTGGCGCACACTCGCGATCATGTTTGTCTTGCCACTCATTCTCATCACATTAATATGGCTCGTCTTAAAAGGAACAGATGACACTGTAAAAATAGGCGTTGTCGATGCGCCGAAGGTCCTCACGCAGATGCTGGAAAAGGATGAAAACATCGAAATCAAGCGGTACGGCACCTGGGAAAATGCCCAAGTCGCGTTGGATAAAGAAGACGTCATTGCCATTGTAAAAGTGACCGGATTTGCAGACGGCACATTCACCGATCCGAACGTCGGCGTAAGATTTGACATTATGCTCGATGGAACAAAAGGAAGTCGTTCCGTGTCCATCGAAAAACTGTTAAAGACGGCATCCGATTCGATGGTGCTGCAGGCACTTCAAAAACAATCAGAAGAACCGTTTGCGGACGAGGCGGTCACCCCCGATCCGAATGCAGATGCCTTACAGGTCGATTTGAGCCCCTATCTCTCCGTGCAGGTCTCGTATTTGGATGATATTCGAGATATAGAAACGTTCGATGTTTGGGGCGCAACCCTTATTGGATTTGTGTCGTTTTTTATCGTATTTCTCTTGGCGGGAATGACCTTCCTCAAAGAACGGAGAAGTGGAACGCTCGAAAAACTGCTGTCCACGCCCATTCGTCGGCAAGAGATCGTGTTTGGCTATATTTGCGGCTTTGGCGTGGTGACCATTCTGCAATCCATCATCATCAGTCTGTACGTGATCAAGGTTCTCGGCATCACCATGAACGGTTCCATCATCGACATCGTGATCATCATGATCGTCAGTACGGTCTGCCCACTGACACTCGGCATGCTTCTTTCTACCGCAGCAAACAGCGAGTTTCAAATGATACAATTCATCCCGATTGTCATTGTCCCACAGCTCTTTTTTTCCGGACTCTTCAATCTCTCCTTTGGATGGGAGTTGTTCGGGCGGTTATTTCCGCTTACCTACACGGCAGATGCGCTGAATAAGGTTTTGCTGCGTGGGGATGGTCTCAGCGCGTGTCTCCTCGATCTGCTGGTTTTGCTTATATTTTCCACACTGTTCGTTTCTTTGAACATTCGGTTGTTAGAAAAACGTAGAAATATATAGGGAAGCACTGATTAAATCCTCGGCACGTATCCTCGCTGTTATTTTGTCCGAAGATCTTGTTATCCGCGAAATTGGGGTAATTGGGGTAATTGCTGCTCTATATTTCTTTTGTTTTGTTGTAATTCAGGAGTTTCAAATGATATAATTTCGAGGTAATACAAGACATGTGTAGCAATCAAACATTATGGAGGAGGAAAGCAATATGAGTTGGAGCAGTATGAGAAATAGGAGATGGGGTTTGATCCTGGCGTGTATCCTTGTCCTTACGATGGTGCTTGGCGCATGTGGTGCGAAGACCGGCGGAGAAACAAAAGACACTTACGATATCGCCATGGCAGCAACAGAAAAGGTTAATGATGCCGATGCTATGTCATTCGATATGAATATCGACATGAAGATGACGATCAGCGGTTCAGAGCAAGAAATTCATATGGAAGGTCCTGTAAAAGTTCTGAACAATGGCGACGACGACATTCAGTTTTACGCCAAGCAGGAAACGAGTATGCTTGGTATTAATATGGCCTTAACCATGTACTATCGCGATGGTTATTTATACACAGAGGTAGAGGATCAAAAGGTAAAACAGGCGGTGGATGCTGCCGAAATGTCCTCGCAGCAAAGTACCTCACTGACAATCTTTGACAAATCGTTCATTAAATCTTCTTCGGACAAAAAGGTGGCTGCCGGTACGGAATACAGATTTACGATTGACGGTGCGGGATTAAAAGATATGGTTATCAAGAGTATGGGTTCCTCCGCAGGTCTTGAGGGCGTTTCAGAAGACGATATGACGTTTGGCGATGCGGAAGTTGTTATGGTCTTAGACAAAGATGGCAACGTCGTTTCTCAGTCGATGGAAATGGCATACGAAATGGTCATTTTGGAACAGACGGTTATGATGAATATGGTCATGAATGTAAAAAACATCAAAACAGGTGGCGTGACCATTGACTTCCCGGCAGATTTGGATACCTATCAGGAATCGGCGGTATAACGATACGAAAGCTTAAGGGAGAAAAGCAATGAAGAAAAGTAAAATATTTGTGGCATGGATTCTCGTGCTAATCCTTGCAATGTCTATGTCTCTTGCCGCTTGCGGAGAAAAGTCTCCGACGACGACGACAAAGGAACCGGCAACCAATAAAGTAACCAGCACCGAATCCAATATTTCGTTCGAATTTCCGACCGGTTGGTCTGAAGAGGAGCTAAACGATGTCGCCAGCATTGAGCAGGCAAAGCCGTCAACCGAAGAATATTTCATTTTAATCGAAGAACCGAGAGATGATTTTTCCGATGACTTCACCTTGGACGGATATGCAGAGGTTATTGCGAATGCCATGCTCGAAGTGATAGACTCTTCGAACATGGGCGATTGGGAAGAAATCCAGATCGGAGATGCGGATATACCGGCACTGCAAGTGGAAATCAAAGGCGAAGTTGAAAACATAAAGGTTGCCTATCTGCTTACCGTATTCCAGAGTGATTCGAAGTTCTACCAGGGTCTCTCGTGGTCGCTTCAGTCGAAATACAACAGCGTGAAGCCGAACTTCCAAGACATTTTGAATACCGTGGACTTGGGCTAGTCGCCAACGAAGTTTTTCAACCATAAAAGGAACGCTGCGGGCAAAACCCGTAGCGTTTTCTATCCGTCACAAGCCATCACAAGAAATTCGCAAAATCTACGTGCGCGACTTGCTGTCTTATGATAAAATTTTCCCCGTGCTGATTTTTAAGAAACTCGTGAAAATAGGTATCATCCTGATTGCGCTCGCCGTTGTTTTCATTGCGGCGATCAATTTCTATATCATATTCGATACGCAGGGTAAACTACCCAATTCGACCAATTACATTCTTTCGGTGGACGAAGCAGCAAAGCTAGGGGAAGAGGAAGAACCGCCGGAGTGTATTCTTGTGCTCGGCGCATCTGTGCAGGATGGCGAACCCAGCCAAATGCTTGCCGACCGTCTCGATACGGCACTGGAAGTCTATCAGAGGGGCGGGTCGAAAATCTTTCTTCTTTCGGGAGATAATGGCACGGTTGAGTACAATGAAGTGCTGAGCATGCAAAACTATATTCTCGAACATGGAGCGGAATACAATGTGGATCCGGACGATATTTTCCTTGACCATGCGGGGTTTTCCACCTATGAAAGTTTGTATCGCATGAAAGAAATTTTTGGTGTGAAGAAAGCACTGGTCGTCACGCAGGAATATCATCTGTATCGGGCCGTATATGATGGACGGAGGCTTGGCATGGATGTTTATGGAGTCATTGTTCCGCCGACGAAGAATGGTCAGTGGAAGCGAAGCGTGCGGGAAATATTTGCGCGCACAAAAGATTTTTGTTGGGCAACCATCGGGAAAAAGCCGAAATTCCTAGGAGACCCTATTGAATTGAAATAAAGATGCGAGGCAATTGTAACGGTTTTTTAATGCCCGATTTCAAACAGGTTCCCTTATAATATTAGATGAAAAGAATCGGCGATAGAAAAGCTCTTTCATGAGCAAAGGAATCCGAAACGAATGACAGAAGAAGTCAAGAACACAGAAAAGAAAAAACTCATCATCGAATACAAAAATGTAACGAAGATGTACGGAGAAAACATAGGTGTCGAAGACGTCAGTGTAAAGATCCGCGAGGGAGAGTTTGTCTTCCTTGTCGGTCCAAGTGGCGCGGGGAAATCCACCTTCATTAAGGTATTGCTCAAAATGCTTGATGTGGATAAAGGACATATCTATTACATCGATTACGATGTTACTCAACTGCAAAAAAATGAAATCCCGCATCATCGTCGGAGCATGGGCATTGTTTTTCAAGACTTTAGCCTGCTACCGCGAAAGACGGTTTTTGAAAACGTTGCGTTTGCGATGGAAATTGTACAGATGCCACGTAGGTCCATTCGCCGTCAGGTTCCTGCCATGCTTGAACTGGTCGGATTGCAAGGAGAAGGTGGGAAATACCCATCGGAACTATCCATTGGAGAGCAGCAGCGTCTCGCAATTGCGCGGGCAATCGTGAACAATCCTCGCGTCCTGATCGCGGACGAGCCGACGGGAAATCTCGACCCGGAAACCGGATGGGAAATCATGCGCCTGCTTGAACAAATCAATCGTAGAGGAACGACCATTCTTATGGTCACACACTCGGCGGATATCGTAAATGCGATGGGCAAGCGTGTTATCGCCATTCGGAATGGCAAAATTGTCAGAGACGAGGTGGGCGGACAGTACAACCCGGAAGAAGACGACGATCCGGACGGCGATTATTCCGATCACGCATTGTTCAGTCTGCGAAATTTCGATGAAGAGCGTCGAATGGCACACGTAAGCAATAGAGGGAAAGATGAATAACAAGTTAATTCAGTCCATCGTTCAGGCAATTCGACAAATCGGAAGAAATAAGACCATGGTTTTTGCGTCGTTGTTTTCGATTACGGCGATTCTACTGATCTTGGGTCTGTTTTTCATCCTTTTGGTCAATGTCAATAACATGTCACAGGGCATTAAATCCACGTTCGATCAGGTTCAAGTGAATCTGTTGGATACGACGACCCGCGACGAGGCATCCGAGCTGATGCAGCAGTTTGAAGCGATGGATGCAATCGAAAATGTCACCTACCAGGCAAGGGAGACCGCACTCGAAAACTGGAAAGTCAAATGGGGCGATAACGCCGATTTACTTGACAGACTTACCGTAAACCCGTTGCCCAACGCAATCATCGTTAAGTTGCATAACGTCGAAGATGCCGAGGATGTTGTCGCGGTTGCAAGAGCAATGAAGGGCGTTGAACGTGTTGCCTATTCACAAGATACGGTAGATAAGCTCATCTCTGTCACGAATGGCATCCAGGTCGTTGCTTTGGTGCTCATCGCCTTCCTTTTGGTGGTCTCTGTCATTGTCGTTTCCAACACGATTAAACTTACGGTACTTGCACGTGAACGAGAAATTACCATCATGAAATACATTGGCGCGACAAACTGGTACATCCGCGGACCGTTCCTCATGGAGGGCATTACCCTCGGACTCATTGCGGCAGCCATATCCGGCGTAATTGTATCCTCGCTGTATCATTATGTTGTTCAGAGCTTTGGTCTCGACTTTATGATGGTTTTACAGATGGGATTTGTGCGGGAGAACTTCCTGATTACCAATCTGGCAATCGTCTTTATTTCTCTTGGTATCAGCATCGGCGCCGTGGGAAGCATCATTTCGATGAGGCGATTCTTAGACACAAAATAGATACCGACACGCGCATGAAAGAGTATGTGAAGAGATTGTGAATGATTCCTAAAAAATCCGTGAGGTCGCTATACATACCACAGTGCGGAGTATAAAATAGAAGCAATTGGAAGAAACATAGAGCATTCAAATGGGAGCTCGGGAAGGATGTTTCAATGAAATCAAAAAGTAAATCTATTGTAGTGACATTGTCGCTCATTTTTGTTTTTTCGATGCTTGGTACCGGTCAGGTTTTTGCGGAAAGTTTGCAAGATCAGCTACAGGCGGCAAAAGAAGCGCAGGAACAGGCGCAAGATGAGTACGATGCAAAAAAAGCGACAGAAGATAACATTGCGTCTCAGATTGACGTCACGGTAGGCGATATTTATGCCACACAGGGCGATATCGATTCTTTGCAGGGAGAAATTACGAAAAAAGAAGAGGAGCTTACCGATGCATCTCTTCAAGTTTCCAAGTTGCAAAAAGATTATGACAAGCAAAACAGAGAATTGGGCAAACGACTTCGCATGATGTATGAAAGCGGAGACCAGAGCGTTATTGAAGTGTTGCTCGGCTCGGCAAATGTTGTCGATTTTCTTGAGAATATCGACATGATTAAACGCATTTACAAAAGCGATGCGAAACTTCTCGAAGATATGGATGCAAGTCTCGCTCAGTTGGAAGAACAAAAGAATCAGGTAAAAGAAATCAAAGATACGCTAACAACGCATCAGTCGAATCTATCCGTAAAAAAGCAGACTTTGGAAGAGCAGGAATCCCTGCTTCAAGATCTTTATAGCGAAGCACAGGCAGAGGCGTCGGAAGCCAAGGAACATCTCGATGCGATGGCAGCGGAATCGGCGTACATACAGGCTCAGATTAACGCGACGTACGCTTCCGGTGGTGGCTATGCCGATTACGGTGGTGGCACCTTCGGTTGGCCGGTGTATGGACCGATTACAGCGCTTTACGGCGATGCAGGCTATGCCGGACATACAGGACTCGACATTGGTGTACCGCTCAATACGCCGGTTGTGGCAGCAGCGGACGGAAAGGTCATCACGGCCATTACCGTTGTGAATGGTTCGTACGGTGGCGGTGGTTACGGAAACTATATTGTCATCGACCACGGTGTCGATCCGAATACCGGAAGGAGCGTGCAGACCCTTTATGGGCATAATACGACACTGTTGGTTTCGCCCGGACAAATCGTTACGAGAGGGCAGGTCATTGCATACAGTGGCAGCACAGGCTGGTCCACCGGTCCTCACGTGCATTTCGAAGTCCGTGTGAACGGATACCACACCGATCCGTTGGGTTGGCTGTAATCGTGGAAACGGAAAACCTTTCATGACACAGCCGGATACGATCGTTCGTGCAATTCTTGCCGGGCGTGGGCTTACAGAAGACAGTGATGTAGAAGATTTTCTATCCAAAAAACCAAAACAGATTTATGATCCATTCCTTCTTTCTCATATGGAAGAAGGGGTGGATATTTTATTTCATGCAATCGAAACGGACCAGAAGATTACGGTGTATGGTGATTACGATGCAGATGGTCTCACAGCATGTTCGTTGCTTTGCGGATTTTTACGCCTGGCAGTCGAAAACATGCATAAAAATGCGCACATAGACTACTACATCCCCTCACGTTTTGAAGAGGGCTACGGGCTGAATACGGATGCCCTGACCATGCTTCGGGAAAAAGGGACGAACCTGGTGATTACGGTAGATTGCGGCAGTGTTTCAGCGACAGAAATCGCATATGGAAAGTCACTTGGGCTGGAAGTGATCGTAACGGATCATCACGATTGTATCGCCACACAGATGCCGGATTGTGTCGTGATCAACCCCAAATATCCGGGCTCAGACTATCCGTTCCCCTTTCTCGCAGGCTGCGCGGTCGCATTTAAGTTTGCACAGGCATTTCGGGAAAAGTTTTTTCCGGAGAACAAAGTCCTTCGTGCCGAACTCAACAGAATGCTCGATCTTGTTGCCGTTGGTACCGTCGCCGATGTGGTTCCGTTGCTTCACGAAAACCGTACCTTTGTCAAATACGGTCTTACGGTGTTAAATTCCGGAAGGCGACTTGCCTTTTCCAAGCTGATTCGCGCGATAGGGCAGCACCTCGGTGAAATCTCATCCTACAACATCGCCTTCGGCATCGCACCCCATATCAATGCATCCGGGCGGCTCAGCGAAGCGGCATGTGTCGTGGAACTCTTTCTCACAGAAGACGAAGCACGTATGGACGAAATTGTAGATGAGCTCGTCGCGCTGAACCGAAAGCGTCGCGAGATTCAAGATGATCTGTTTGCGCGCTGTGTCGAAACGATAGAATTGTCCGAAGCCGGAGATCAATTTTTGCTGTTGAATCCTCACGACGTTCATGAGGGCATTTCAGGCATTGTGGCAGGGAAGCTGAAAAGCCGATATCATTTGCCGGTTGCTGTTTTGGCAGATACACAAGACGAAGCGTCCCGAGCAATGCTGAAAGGCTCCGCCCGAAGCATTCCGGGGGTCGATATGATTGAGATGCTCAGGGAACATGAAGAACTGTTTTCGAAACTCGGCGGACATCCCATGGCAGCAGGATTTACCTTGCCTGCCGAAAACGAAGAAAGACTGCGAAATGCACTCAATGCGGATATGCAAATACGCATTGAAAAAGATCCCTCGATTCTGATTCCGGACGAAACACCGGAGTGGCTTCTGGCACCGGAAGATGCAGATCTTGCCTTGGCAGAGGCACTTACGCTTTTCGAGCCCACAGGGTCCGAAAATCCGAAGCCTCTGATCGCATTCAAGGCGGTCACCATTTCTGAGGTAAGATCCATTGGTCAGAAGGGGAAACACCTGCGCTTTACGGCATCCGGCATTCCTTGTGTCTATTTTAACGCGGAAGGAAAAAAACCGAGCGAAGGTCATGTGTACACCTTGCTCGGAAGTCTTGAAGTCAACGAATTTCGGGGCAGCCGCAGCGCACAGTTCATTGTCCGGCGCGTCTTATGAGGCTAAATTAATTCTCTGCGAAAACCTTCTCGATATGTTCTTTCGAAAAGTCAGACTTTGTCTGAAACAGGCTGACAATGGGTACGACAACGACCGATACGATCATCGCTGTGACGCCAAACATGGGTGCCATGCCTTTTGCCGCATCGAATCCGACGTTTATTACATTGTAGACCAAGAGACTGCCTACAACGACAGGACCGGAGAGCAGTCCCGCCCATGCCCCGGCACGTGTGATGAATTTTGCGAAGATACCCCAAATGTAGGGACCGATAAAGGACCCGGCGACGATTCCCCACGAAAAGCTCATGAGATTGACGATAAAAGAGATGTTCATGGTTGCAAACAGGAAGGATAGCCCGACAAAAGCGAAGCACAGGATGCGCATAAGAAGCATGTGAAATTTCGTATTGGCGATGTTTGGTTTCACCTGTTCCACAATGTCTATGGTCACCGCCGAACTGGAAGAAAGCACGAGTGCGGACAGCGTGGACATCGATGCCGACAAAAGCAGCAACATGACGACACACAAAATAATGACGGAGAAAATGCCCCCGGAAAGTGCTGTTGTAAGAATATGCGGAATGACAAAGTCGTATCCACCCTCGATTCCCGGCATTCCGTTTGCGTCCGGCGCGATGAACAGGTGCGAAAGCGAACCGGTAAAGTAGGCGCCGCAACCGATGATGAGTGCGAAAATGGTGCTGACAATCGTTGCGATGCGAATGCTGTTTCCTTCCTTCACCGCATAATATTTGTGTACCATCTGTGGCATGCCCCAGACCCCAAAGCTCGTCAGCAAAATATTGATTAGCAGCGTTTTTGCACCTGTGCCACCGGTGATGTCGGTGAGGTTTGGTGATATTTCTTGAAGACGCTCTGCTACGTGAGAAAAGCCGCCGACTTCCGGTCGGGTCACGAGAAGAATGACCATGCAAGCGAGTCCAAAGATCATGATGCTGCCTTGAATCAAGTCGTTCCATGCGGTTGCGATGTAGCCACCAAGGACGAGATAGATCGTCGTGAGCACCGCGACAATGGCCATGCAGATCGTTGGGGATGCCCCGTTGAAGATGACAGAGAACAGAGATCCCAGACCTTTGTAGACGCTCGCTGCGTACGGGACGAGGAAGATAAAAATGATGAGCGCCGCATATATTTTCATGCGAGGCGATAAATATCGTGTTTGAAAGAGCTCGGGCATTGTGCGTGCACCGAGATTGTTTGTAATGCGACGGGTGGGCTTGGCGAGAACGAGCCAAGCGAGCAGGCAACCGAAAATCGCATTGCCAACGCCGATCCAAATGCTACCGAGACCAATGGTCCATCCGAACATGCCGGCGTATCCGATGAAAATAACGGCAGAGAAATACGAAGTACCATACGAGAATGCGGAAAGAAGTGGTCCCATATTGCGACCGCCGAGTAAGAAGTTCTCCATGGTTTTGGCTTTGCGGGAAGAGAGGATTCCCACTAAAATACAGATGACTGTAAAGAGGGCGATCGAGACGACCGCAACGTTTTGTAACATTGTGTGTTCCTACTTTCTGCTACTGTAACTCCAACAATAACGGTTTCAAAAATCCTACGGCATGACATTCGTTCGTCATGTCAAACTACGAAGCTACGGTATCATTTCTCGGAAATCTTTGCAAGCATTTTTTTGTAACCATCCGCACCGTACTTTAAGCATCGATTGATCCGGCTGATTGTCGCTGCGCTTGCCTTCGTTCGTGTTTCGATTTCTTGGTAGGTTTGCTTTTCGTTCAGAAGTTTCGCAATGTGGAAGCGTTGCGCCAATGCCGATAGTTCGTTCACGGTACTTACATCTTCGAAAAATCGATAACAGTCTTCTTTGTCAGAGAGCGCGAGAATTGCATCGAAAAAGAGTTCGGTCTCTTCGTTTTTAAATTTCGATTCGTACACCATTGGAATCTCCGATTCTTCAAGAGTTGGGATAATTTCACGCTTTAATGTGTGATAGTATCATTGAAACATTTTCTTTTCGTGGTGTCAACGGTTTTGCTTGCCTTGTGTTCCGGTGTCTTTTCTTTTATAATGATTCGGGTAAAGCGATAGGGGATCCTGTATCCTTCTTTACCAATTGAAACGATTCATAATAGACGAAAGGTGTATGTCATGAGTGAAGAAATCCTGCTTACAAAAGAAGGTTATGAGGCGAAACAGGCAGAACTGGAAGATCTCATCACAAATAAACGACACGAGGTTGCGCAACGTTTGAAAGAGGCCATCTCCTATGGGGATATTTCCGAGAATTCCGAGTATGATTCCGCCAAGAATGAACAGGCAGATTTGGAAGAAAAAATCAGCAAACTGGAAAGCATTCTTGAAAACGCAAAAATCATCGACGAAAAGAGTGGAAAACAGCCGGTGGTGAGCCTTGGTGTCAAGGTAAAGGTGCGCAATTTAAAGTCGAAAAAAGAGGAAGCCTACATCATTGTCGGTTCCGTGGAAGCCGATCCTTTCGAGGGGCGCATTTCCAATGAAAGTCTTGTCGGACAGGCACTCCTTGGCAAGAAAGCGAAGGAAAAGGTCTCCGTTCAGGTTCCGGACGGTGTTGTAAAGTATGAAATTATTTCAATCGGGAAAGCGTAAGCTAAATAGGGCGTTGTTGTAAAAGGACGCACGGATTCGTAAGTCCGTGTTTTCGGCATAGAAATGGATTAAAGAATGGCAGAAGAACAGGTAAAGAGCAAGGAAAACAAGACCGCTGATGCTCATGCGGAAGCCCTGGAAGAAGAGGTTTCAGAGGAAGCCTTAAACGAACTGAGGCTCATTCGACGTGATAAACTAAAAAAATTGTGCGAAGCCGGACGCGATCCATTTGTTCAGGAACGTTGGGATGTAAACGCCTTCAGCGAAGACGTAAAAGAAGCCTTTTGCGAGGATGAGGAACGCGAAGTTTCGATGGCAGGTCGCATCATGGCTTTTCGTCATATGGGCAAAGCCTCCTTTGTGGACATTCAAGATTACAAAGGGCGCATTCAGCTGTATGTACGGCAAGATGTCCTTACGCCGGAAGAGTACGAGGTCTTCCTCACCTACGACATCGGCGATATTGTCGGTGTAGAGGGCAGCGTTTTTAAGACGCGTCACGGCGAGATTTCCATAAGAGCAACCCGCATTGTGCTCCTTACAAAGAGCCTTCAAATTCTTCCGAATAAGCGGCAAGGGCTCAAAGACCCGGAGCTTCGCTATCGCCAGCGTTATGTCGATCTCATCATGAATCCCGAGGTGAAGGAGACGTTCATCAAGCGCAACAAGATTATCAAGGCGATTAAGAATTATCTCGAAGAGGAAGAGGGTTTTCTCGAGGTCGATACGCCCGTTCTTACCGTCATTGCAGGCGGTGCAAACGCAAGGCCGTTCGTTACCTATCACAACACCTTAGATCTGGAGATGCGACTGCGCATTTCAAATGAACTCTTTTTGAAGAGACTCACAGTGGCAGGACTCGATCGCGTTTACGAGATGGGCAAAATGTTCCGCAATGAGGGGATGGATCGCAATCACAGTCCCGAATATACCTCGATGGAACTGTACCAGGCCTATGGCGATATGGAAGATGTGATGCGTCACACCGAGAACATTGTGGCGCGTGCAGCGGTTGCGGCAACAGGCAGCACAACGATTACCTATCAGGGCAGCACCTTCGATCTTGCCCCACCGTGGGAACGTATTTCTATGCAAGAGGCGGTGAAGAAGTGGGTCGGTGTAGACTTTGACGAAATTGAGACCGATGCGCAAGCGATTGCGGTTGCGAAAAAATACGAAATCGAAGATTGTGAAAAAATGACGCGAGGGAAAGTCATTGCAGAGCTGTTCGAAATGTTCTGTGAGGACTATCTTACAGGACCGATCTTCCTTACCGGACATCCGGTGGAAATCAGTCCCTTGGCAAAACGCGATCCTGCCGATCCACGCATCACGCGTCGATTCGAGGCGTACATCAACACCTGGGAAATCGCAAACGGATTCTCTGAACTGAACGATCCCATCGACCAGTATCAGCGTTTCAAAGCGCAGCAGGCGCAGCTCGAATCCGGAGATGCAGAGGCGCATCCGATGGACGAAGATTTCATCAACGCCCTCGAGGTAGGGCTGCCACCAACGGGCGGACTCGGCGTGGGCATCGACCGGGTGGTGATACTGCTTACGGACAGTCAGTCGATTCGAGATGTGATACTGTTCCCAACCATGAAACCCACGTAGACAGGGTTCTGGTTTACGGTCTTGGAAAATTCAAAAAGTTTTCACATTTCTTCTTGCATTTTTTTCTTTCGCCGTAATATAAATGAAACATAACACATTTCGAAAACAATTCATCATTGACATTTTTGGAAGCAAGCATGGGGATGAAAAGCAATCTTGGAACAAAGGGGAAGTCTAGGCTTTCTTTGGGCGCAATCGTTCTTTCCTTCGGATTCTATCTGGCACTGTCGATTCTCTTTTCGATTCTGCTACCACAGCTTTTAGAAACCTTCCTATACAGCATAAAGCCCGCGAGTAAGGTGCTTGCTGCCTTTGAGATTTGCTATAGCAGGAATCCTTGCCGTAACGCTGTATGTACAAAGACTTCCGTCGCTGCTGTATGGATGGGGGAAAGGCAAAGAAGGGCTTTTTTATGCAAGGAATACGA
>JAITTH010000166.1 GCA_031287295.1 Eubacteriales Family XIII. Incertae Sedis bacterium | reverse complement strand
TTGCGCTTCGAGAACCTGCATCACAAAACCTCTTCCACATTGCTTTGACGCTTCTGCCGCAATTTTGCGAAACCGCGTCAATTTCTTGTCATCAAGGGAGCCCGGTTTTGGCACACTTCGCGCCATAAATACCGGAACAACCGCGTCTGCACCCAGTTCCGTTGCCTTTTGAATAATGGTCTCAAGCTTTCCCTGTTTCGGTATGCCTTGAAATAGCGTGATATGATATCGACTCTCCGCCTGAGGCACTCTTCTCTCTAAAATATGGAAGATGGTTGCCTCCATCGAAAACGCCGCAAGCTGCGTCTCGTACTCATACTGCACACCATCGGAAATCAGCGCAAAATCTCCGATTTCCATGCGCAAAACATTTTTGATATGGTTGCGTTCGGAAGGAGAATCGATGCGAATGGTATCGCCCTTTATGTCCTTGGGGTCGGCAAAAAATCTGCGCATAGCAAAAGCCACTCCCCTCTTATTTCCTTGTGAATATTCTCAAACGCTAAGGTTTCGAGAACTTCAACCATCTTTGGAGATTCGATATCGAGCAACCCGGAAAGAATGAGGACGCCGCCCGGCGAAAGCAAACGAACCATCGACGGCAGAAGGAAAATCAAAAGACCGCTTGTGAGATTCGCGACAATAACATCGTAAAGACGGTTATCCGGGGGAATCCCTGCCTTTTGCATCGCCTCCTCGTCGCAAATATCGCCGACGACAACGTCTACCGTATCGGTTACCTTATTTTGAATGAAATTTTTTGACATGGATGCCGCAGCATCTGCATCGATTTCAACGGAAGTTACGCGCGATGCCCCCATCTTTGCCGCAACAATCGATAAAATACCACTGCCTGCGCCGATGTCAAGAACGTATGCACCCTTTTTCGTCTTTTGTTGGAGTGCAGAAACACACATCGCAGTCGTCTCGTGCGATCCTGTACCAAACGCCATGCCGGGATCGATTACAATGACCTCGATAGAACCGTCGAACGCTGCCTCTTCCCATGGCGGAGAAACCGCAAAACGGTCTGTGATGCAGAACGGTTTGAAGTTTTCTTTCCACTTATGTTTCCATTCATCGGTAATTTCCGAAGTCGTCATATGTAAACTTCCAAAATCGGCATCTGCACCAAAGCGTCCTTCTGAAATGTCGGCTTTCAGCGCTTTCAATGCACCGTGAACGGCATGGATAAGCGCCGCCCCTTCTTCGGTATCTTCCGTATAAAAAGTTAAGGTCGCCTCTCCGGAATAAAAATCTGTTTCCGCGACTTTTTCTTTTGCATCCGCTTTCGAAATTTCTCCGGTCAAACCCTCGAAAAACAAAGATGGGTCGATATAGTCCCAATCCAAATCGTCCTTGCCACTGAGAATTCGTTGAATATCCGCACGATCTTCAATGGTCACCGTATCGACACCGTGCATAAGCAGCAGTGCCTGAACAGCTTCCGTGCCCATACTTGTTGTAACAATTTTATTTTCCTTGTAATTCACGTTTTCCTCTGAATGCAAACAAATAGGCAAGAGAGACAAATCCGCCACCGCCAACAACATTCCCGAGTGTAACCGGAAGAAGGTTTTTTACGAAAAAAGCAAACCATGTCAATCCATCAAGGCTCTGCTCAGAGAGTCCGATCTTCATGGCACCCTCTGCGTAGGCGGTATGATCTGCGGCAAAAATACCCGCAGGAATATAGTACATATTCGCAACACTGTGCTCAAATCCGGAAAGAACGAAAAGCATAATCGGGAAGAAGATACCGAGAATCTTTCCGGTCATCGTATCCGCCCCAAAAGAAATCCACACGGCCAGACACACCAACCAGTTACAAAAAATGCCGAGAATGAATGCCTATTCAAAGGTGAGCGCCGTCTTTCCTGCCGCAATTTTCACCGTCATGGCACCTAGCAAATCTCCGCCACTCGCAAAGAGTCCGGAACGATACATCAAAAAGGCAACAAACAGGCTGCCCAGAAGATTGAATACATAAACAATGAGCCAGCTGCGCAGCATCGACCCAAGCTGAATGCGTCCACTTGCCACGCCCCCAATCATGAGGACATTTCCGGTGAAGAGTTCTCCGCCTGCCAAGACGATGAGCATCAATCCAACCGCAAATACAGAACCGATAACCAAGCGACCCATCCCATAGGTCGAAGCGTTTGCAATGAGTCCGAAGCCCGCCATGGTAGAACCTTGCGCAGCGAACGCAATAAAGGCTCCCGCTAAAAAGCCCAAAACGGCGAGTTTTGAAAAACTAGCAGATGCTTTCCCTTCTGAAACATTGATACTAACATTCAGGATTTCCTGCGGATTTAGTACGCTTTTTTCCATCGTGACCTATAGCCTCATGTGATAAAGTAATGAAACGGTTTCAATTAACCCCATGTGACAAATACTCTAAAATAAAGAAAACCCCGAAGAACCGTCTGATCGCAATTCATACCTTATCTTCCGATAAGTGGGTTGCCTGCATATGGTTTTTGCCTTCCGGATATTCCGGCTTGACAGCCACCCTACGACCCGACCATCCCGTGTATGCTCTGTAAGGATAAATAGCGACCAAAACGTGAGCTTCAGGAATTTTCCTGATTGCAAAAAGAGTCTGAACTCTCTTTGGTCTTCGTCTTGTACAGACACTATACCACATGATTTTTTCAATGCAAGCACTTTTGAAAACTTCACACAAACGATCCACTTTCAGCTTTTTTTTGCAATGATTCTCCTTAATAAGGTAAGATATTGCTTATGAATGCAAAAAAATTACATCTGATTGTAACCGGCGGAACCATCGCATCCGAGACCTCGGCGGATGACGTCATTCATCTTGCCGGCACATCGCAGACATTCGGAGAGGCATTTCTACCCGAAATTTCTGCCTCACTCCATGCAAAAGCGCCGGATGATTCCTGGGAAATCCGCTGTTCTGCGCCCTACTTCATCCATTCGGAAAATCTGAATTTACGCCATCTCAACATGCTGATTGCGCATCTGAAAGAGGTCGTGAAGGAAAAGCCCGATGCGATGATTTTGTTTGTCGGAACAGACACGCTCGCTTATGTATCAAACCTGCTTTCACTGCTATGCTACGGACTGCCCATTCCGATTTATCTGATATCGGCGAACTTTCCGATTGCCAACCCGGAATCCAACGCTCGTGCGAATGTAGAGTGCGCCTTAGCTGAAATCTGTAACAATGCTTCACCCGGTGTCTACGTCCCCTATCGTAACAGCGATGGGAAAATGTACCTCCATCACGGAGAATCGCTACTACAGGCAGCCAACTTCTCTGACGATTTTACTTCGCTTGAAAATCCTGAAATCAACAACCTTGCTCAAATTTGTGCCGACAAGACAATCCCGCTGCTTGCTACTGCTTCTGAATTAACCGCAAAGATTCTCGCAATCCACCCTTACCCCGGAATCGACTACAATGTCTTTGAACTTTCCGGTGTTGATGCCGTCCTGCATGGAACCTATCATTCGTATACGGTCTCGGACGAAAAAGACGGCTTCCCCTTCTTGGTTCAAAAAGCACAACAACATAAAATTCCGGTGTACCTCGTCCCAACGCCGGGTGAGAAAAGAGCAAGCTACACCTCCACGGCAAACGTTTTCAAGAAAGATCTTGTGAAAGGATTGCCGGAGCTCACCTTCGAGATGGCATACTGCTATTTATTACTTCACTTAAGCTAAAGCATCGAAAGATTTGGATTTTTTCAGAATGCACGGAATTATGCTTGCATATTCGTGTTTTTATCGGGTGAAGCGCGCACCAAAAGAATGGACCGAAGTATGATGACGCCCATTAAGACCCCACCACCGATAAACGTGCTAAATCCGGGGATTTCCTTTGTCACGAAGAATACAAGAAGTGGATTCAGGACCACTTCAATAGACGGAATGATGGAAAGATCCAAAGCCTTCGCGTGACGGGATGCCGGTACATAAAGCAAATAGGCGATTCCGATTTGAAATACGCCAAGAAAGACAACTTGTGGCACAATCGTAAGTGGTGGCGGAGCAATAAACAAAAACGGCAGCCCGATGAGAAATGTGAGCACATTGCCAAGGAATATCGTCTCATAAGGGGAGCCATCCTTCTGTTTTCGCACCATGACCGGAACAAATGCAAAAGCAAAACCGCCGATTAGCGCTATGATGTTTCCGATGGCAGAACGCCCATCAAGCTGATCTTTTACAATGAGCCACATGCCAATCATTACGCCAAGAATGGACGCGTAATCGAAGCGATGAAGACGTTCTTTTAGGATAAAATACGAAAGCACTGCAATCCACACCGTCGAGGTATATTGCAGGAGAATCGCATTCGCAGCAGAGGTCAACTTGTTGGAAATGACAAAACAGGTAAGTGTACACGCATAACCAATTGCGCCGACCATCTGTGGCCACGCAAAGGTGATTTTCGGTTTCCCTTTTAACGCGATAAAAAAAACGATTGCGGCAACACCACCGCGAATCGAAGAAATGGCAAAAGGATTTGCGTCTGCCGTTTTGACGAGAACGCCACCCAGGCTCCATAAAACCCCTGCAGCAAATAGTAGGAGTATAGACTTAGAACGATTACTCATGAAGATTCGGAGGCTGCTTATTCAAGACTTGCAGAGCAGTTTGTATAAACTTTCTGAACATCATCATTTTCCTCTAACATATCGATAAGACGAATCAGAGCATTCTTTTCGCTGTCACTTTTTGGCTCTGCGCCAATGTTCGGCACTTGCTCGACATCCGCTTCGGCAAGAAGGTAGCCGGCACTGCGTAAGGCATCGGCAACCGCCAAAAAATCGTCTGTGGACGTACGTATTTCAAACAGTTCTTCATCGACGATCATGTCTTCCGCACCTGCATCAAGTGCAGCTTCCATCAGCGTATCTTCGTCAATGTTATCGGCTTTCTCGATGAGAATGACACCTTTGCGTTCAAACATATAGGAAACGCATCCGGGAACACCCATATTCCCGCCGTTTTTATCGAACGCATGCTTCACCGCAGACGTTGTACGGTTCTTATTATCGGTAAGCACATCGACAACGACCGCTACGCCACTCGGACCATAGCCTTCGAATGTGATGGTTTCATAGGATTCACCCTCGAGTTCGCCGGTTCCCTTCTTGATCGCACGTGTGATTTTGTCGTTCGGCAGGTTAATCGCCTTCGCTTTTTCGATGGCATTTTTTAGAGATGCGTTGTATTCCGGATCGCCGCCAGACTTTGCAGCCATCATAATGGCTCTCGTGTATTTCGTAAAAAGCGCTGCGCGTTTATTGTCTTGCGATGCCTTGCGTCCTGCGATGGTACCGTGCCTGCCCATTGTCTCTCGTCCTCCGATTTCGATTCTGAATTCCATTTATGATATTATTGACGGTTTGTATTATATCATATTTTAGGCAGCCTCATAAATTATGCTTTTCAAGCTTATTCATTCATTATAATATAGAGATATGGCAGACATTGTTGCCGTACTTGCAATTAGGGAGATTCGACTTTGAAAAAGAAAATATTACATATCCTTTCGTTTGCATTCCTCATACTTTTTTTATGTTTTATTGCGGTTCCTACTTTAGGTTTTGCCGACGTAGGAAACCAAAACGACTACGACTACAGCGATGACTACGATTACGACAGCAGTTCTTATGGTAACGACAGCAGCTCACTCAGTTCGGTATTTACAGGATTGGCATTTTTAGACGGCGGTCCGGTATTCGGCATTATTGTTGTGCTGATCATCGTAATCATTCTTCCTATTCTTCGTCGAATGGCTCGGAGAAAAGGCCCAAAATTCTCCAGAACCGCAACTTCC
>JAITTH010000152.1 GCA_031287295.1 Eubacteriales Family XIII. Incertae Sedis bacterium | reverse complement strand
AACTCTTGTCCGCTTTGAGGTGAAGGATTTGGAAATCTGCGAGATGCCCCACGATACTTTGGTGCGTGTACGGCGGCGATGGTCACTCGCTGCGATGATGTGTCTGCCGTTTGCGTTCGCGTTCCCATTGTTCTTCACGGAGGTTCACGCGGGTACTTTGGCTTACGCAACGCTTGCTCGCGAGAATACACCTAACATCACACAATATCTGACAGAAGATCAGATAAATACCGCACTCATCCTGACTCTGTTGTTGCTTGCGGAGTTGATTGTTATACGGATACGGCTGTTTTGGCGAAAACCACTGAGATGAATTTCACATGCATCTAACCGCATCTCACCGGTTTAGAAAAATCGCCGCATTTTGGCAGAATTACTTGATTTATTCCTGCTAAGGGTCTATAATTCATGTGTTCGCCAGAAATAATCATTGTCTGGAAAAGACAAGTTGTGCGTGAAAAGGAGGTGACGACGAAATGGCACAGGTAATTGTACGCGAAAACGAAAGCTTGGAAAGTGCACTAAAGCGTTTTAAGCGTTCTTGTGCGAGGGATGGCGTTATGTCCGAACTCCGCAAAAGGGAACACTACGAAAAACCGAGTGTAAAGCGGAAGAAGAAGTCTGAAGCGGCTCGGAAAAAAGCTCGTAAGTTCTAATTCTGCCATACAAATCTGCTTTGGAAGTTTCCGAAGCAGATTTTATATAATCATGAAGAATCATCAAAAGATTGAGAGAGGAAAGAAACAATCGCTTGCACATGAATTTAAATGAATCCGTCCTCATTTCACTTACCCCTGAAGAAGATACCCGTGCTTTGTTCGGGAACTTGGACGAGAATTTAAAAAAAATTGAAGAGACCTTCGGGGTCTCCGTTGTTTTGCGTGCGGATGAAATGATTATAAGCGGAAGCGAAGCGCAGAAGGCAGAATCTGCTTTTCGCGATCTTCTCTGGATTCTTTCAAATGGGGACACACTCGACGCCCAAAAGGTCAGTTATGTCATGGGTCTTGCTTCGGAAGGACTCTCTTATCGGGAAATCAACATCAATCGTGACATTATAGCCTTTACACATCGTGGGAAACCGATTCGCGCAAAAACCCTTGGGCAGGAGTCGTATGTAAAAGAGATTCGACAGCGCGAGATCGTTTTCGGCATCGGACCCGCCGGTACCGGTAAAACATATCTGGCAGTGGCAATGGCGGTTCGAGCGCTAAAAAACAAGGAAGTCGAGAAGATTATTCTGGCGCGTCCGGCTGTGGAGGCAGGAGAACGGCTCGGTTTCCTACCGGGCGATTTGCAGGAAAAAGTGGATCCCTATCTTCGTCCGCTTTATGATGCGCTCTATGAAATTATGGGGCGCGAAATGGCACTTAGGCTCAAAGAAAAAGAAACCATCGAAGTGGTACCGTTGGCCTATATGCGTGGTCGTACACTCGACAATTCTTTCATCATTCTCGACGAAGCGCAAAATACGACGCGTGAGCAAATGAAGATGTTTCTTACACGCATGGGCTTCGGCTCGCGTGTGGTTGTTACGGGCGATGTTACCCAGATTGATTTGCCGGACGGAAAACTCTCCGGGTTGATTCATGCCGAAAAGGTGCTTGCACGGGTTTCGGAAATTGCCATCTGTCACCTTCGAGACAGCGATGTCGTTCGGCATACACTCGTTCGAAAAATAATTGGTGCGTATGAACAATACGAGAAAAAAACCGCAGAAAAAAAACGCGGACCCACAGCCCCAAGAAAGAAATGACGAAATGACATCGGAATCTATGCCCCTGCATATTCAATTGGAAGACGAGACGAATGCGGACATTTCCGCGGTGCTTGGCAAGGATTTGAAGGTGCGTCTGCAAACGGCAGGGCAGGTCATCTTAGAAAAAATGCAGCTGCCTGAAGGTATTTTTGAAGTCAGCACAACCTTTCTTTCCAGGGATGCGATTCGTCAATTGAATCGAAAATACCGTGAGAAAGACATGGCAACCGATGTGCTCTCTTTCCCGATGTTTGCGACGCTCGACGAGATTCGCGAACAGGTGCTCGAAGCGAAGCGCCTTTCACGTGGTGTTTTGCTGGGCGATGTCGTCATCTGCACGGAAATTGCTTGCGAACAAGCAGAAGAATACGGACATAGCGTTGCGCGTGAAGTTACTTACCTTTTTGTGCACAGTTTGTTGCATCTTCTTGGTTTCGACCATGAAAACGAAGAAGAAAAGAGAAAAATGCGTGAAATAGAGGAAATGGTTATGACGATCCTCGGTCTTTCGCAGGAGGAATAAAATGGTACGATCCGGTTTCTGTGCGATTATTGGCAGACCCAATGTTGGAAAATCTACACTGCTGAATGCGATGCTCGGCGAAAAGGTTTCGATTACCGCAGACAAACCTCAGACGACGCGGAATCGTATTCGGGGCATTTTTACGGAAGGAAGCGGCGAAGATGCTGTTCAGGTTGTCTTTCTCGATACGCCGGGAATTATGCGTCCGCGAAACAAGCTGGGCGCGTTTATGACGCAGACAGCAATCGGAACACTCTCCGATGTGGATGTCGTTTTGTTCCTCACAGACGGTGCCTATTCTGAAAAGGGCGGAGATGCGTATATAATCGAAAAACTTAAGACCATCTCCACACCGAAATTTTTAATCCTAAGCAAGATGGATAAAATGAAACCGGAAGCGTTTCGCGAGGCGTTTGATTCGTTTGAAAGGCTGAATGTGTTTCAAGAAATGATCGGAACCAATGCACCTGCCGGCGAAAATGTTTCGGTTGTTTTAAATCTTGTGAAGGAACAAATGCCAAAGGGTCCGCTGTTTTTTCCCGCCGATATGGTTACAGACCATCCGGAGCGATTTCTCGTTACCGAAATCATTCGCGAGAAACTGCTGCATTTTTTGAACGATGAAATTCCGCACGGTGTGGCAGTGAGCATTGAAAGCTACGAAGAAAAAAGCATGCTCACTAAAATTTCAGCCGTCATCTATTGTGAGAAAAAATCTCACAAAGGCATCATCATCGGAAAAGACGGACGCAAGTTGAAGGGCATCGGAAAAAGTGCGCGTGAAGACATCGAGAAGCTCATTGGCACACGCGTTTTTCTGGAACTTTGGGTCAAGGTGAAAGACAACTGGCGTGACAGCGATTTCATGCTCGGATCGCTTGGATACAAGGACTAAATATGATTTCTGAATGCTCCGGACTTGTCCTGAGACGGACGCAGGCGTTAAAAGGGCGCAGTATGCTGCTGTTGCTCACAGATCATTATGGCAAGATTAGCGCGGGAACATCCATCAGCGAGCGAGGAAAAAGTGGCAGTGCGTTGGCAGTGCGACGGTTTACGCTCGGAAGATATCAGATTACGGAGAGCCGTGGAAATAAAAATATCAGCTCCGCGGAGACTGTAAAAAACTATTATGCACTATCGGAAGATTACGAAAAATTTCTCGCTGCATCGATGGTTCTTGAGTTTACGGAGAAAATTCTTCCGGAAGACATCCCTGTTCCGGATCTTTATCAACTTGTGATCGACTATCTTACGTTGTTGCTCGTACGCAGTGAGGATTTCGATACGCTCACGGCATCGTGGTTGATGAAAGCGCTACAGAATTTAGGCGTGCTGCCGGACGCTGAAAATTTTCAGCACGACGAGTTGCTATCATCCCTTGATTTTGTTACAATGAACGCGATAGCTTATATCTTGGATAATCCGCTGAATGCAATGCGGAATCTAACTTTGCCGACGGAAAAAAGCATGAGATTTTTGCGACTTATTCTCCGATACGCCGCAGTGCAATTCGATATCGGCACACTGAAAAGTGATTTGCCCAAGGAGGTATGAAGATGGAGATTACACTTGAAAAAGTCGAACTCGTAAAGGATCGGACAGGGGTCAGCTACAAAGAGGCCAAAGATGCTCTCGAAGAAGCGAATGGAAACATTGTGGATGCGATAATCAGCATCGAGGAAACCATCAATATTTCCGGGACAGAGAAACTGAGCGATCAAGCGAACGCAATCATTGAGCGAATCAAAGAAACCATAAGAAGTGGAAACGTTTCAAAGATTACGATCCGCAAGGACGATGAGATTCTTCTGAAGCTGCCGGTGAACGCAAGCATCATTGGAACTGTTTTGGCACCATGGGCAGCGATTATCGGTGTTATTGCTGCATTCGGAACAAAATGCACCATTGAACTCTTAAAGACAGATGGTACCGTTGTCAATATTTCCGACAAGGCAAGCGATAAGTTCGGTGATGTGAAAGAAAAAGGTAGTGATATTGCAGATTCCATAAAAGAGAAGAGCGCGGAAGTTTACGACAATGTACGCAGTAAAACGCAGGATGTCGTCGGTAAGAACAAGCGCAAGTCTCATGTCAAGAGTGATAATTTCAAAGACACGGTTGATGAAATGTGGGAAGAGGCAAAAAAACGCGTATCCAAGACCGAAGAATCAGCTGATGCGGCAGATGAACCAGAAGACGACACAACCGAAGAATAATTCATTAAGGTAGGTATTTTATTGTGCAGAATTCAAACACTCCTCAAGCAGTAACGATGGAGAAACTCGTTGCCTTGTGTAAAACCAGAGGCTTTATCTATCCGGGTTCGGAAATCTATGGCGGACTTGCCAACAGTTGGGATTACGGTCCACTCGGTGTAGAGCTGAAGAATAACATCAAACGCGCTTGGTGGAGAAAGTTTGTTCAAGAATCTCCGTACAACGTCGGTCTCGATGCTGCCATTCTCATGAATCGAGAAGTGTGGGTTGCCTCGGGACATGTTGGCGGATTTGCAGATCCGCTCATCGACTGCAAAAGTTGTAAGTCGAGATTCCGTGCCGATCAGCTCATCGAAGGTTGGTTTGCCACAAATGGTGAGACAGGTACGCCTGTGGACGGATGGGCGAACGAGAAGATGGAAGCGTTTATTCTCGAGAAGGGCATAAAGTGTCCGGAATGCGGAAAAAGCGATTTTACCGGAATTCGTCAGTTTAATCTTATGTTTCGTACCCATGCCGGTGTTACTGCCGATTCGCAGAATGAAATCTACCTGCGTCCTGAGACGGCGCAGGGTATTTTTGTGAACTTTAGAAATGTGCAGCGTACTTCACGCAAAAAAATACCGTTTGGTATTGCGCAGGTCGGAAAGTCTTTCCGCAACGAGATTACCCCCGGAAATTTTATTTTCCGGACGCGTGAGTTTGAGCAGATGGAGTTGGAATTTTTCTGCGAACCCGGAAAAGATCT
>JAITTH010000139.1 GCA_031287295.1 Eubacteriales Family XIII. Incertae Sedis bacterium | reverse complement strand
TGGAAAGCGCGGCACGAAAAACCTCTGCCAAACACGATATTTCGATGAGCGAAAAAACCGTAAACGCATAAAAAATGGGTGGTATGTCGTAAACGTTTACATCCATGCCAAGTGCATCGGTGATGGCAATGAGCAACTTCGGCAGTCCGAAATAGGCAATAAAAATTTGCACAACCGCGGGTGTGGAACGCATGAACGAAATGAACAAACGAAAGAATTGATGCAGTATCGGCGTCTTTCGTATGTTTACGATTGCAATCACAAAACCAAAGGGAATGCCAACCAGCAGCGCGACTGCGGTAAGTTCAAATGTAACACCGAGCCCGCGAAGCGCCTTCAAAAATGTTGCCCACAGAAATCCATAATCAAGATTCAAAACGCACCGCTCCTTCTGCATTACACGAAAGAAAACGACGTTTTTTGTTGCTTTTCAAAATGCTGAATCGTTTTTCCAGACGATGAAATCCGAATTCGATCAGCGCGGATGACACCCAATAAATCAGCGCGACACCCAAATAGATATCCATTACGTGCGTGCCATAGGTATTTGAATTCAAAAGATATGCCTTGCCCATCAAGTCCACAAATCCGATGGTAAACCCAAGTGCACCATCTTTCATTAAATAGATTACGGTGTTGCCCAGGTTTGGAATCGAATAATAAAATGCCTGAGGGAGAATGATACGCCGAAACGTCTGTGCGCCGGTTAACCCGATGCTGAGAGCCGCTTCACGTTGTTCTTTCGAAACTGCCAAATACGATGCGCGCATGACTTCCGAAAGAAATGCGCCGAGGAACATCGAAAATGTCACGACAACGAACAACATAACGCTGTATCCGTTTAAATTGATGCCCAAATAAGTGCGAAACAATGCCGGCAGCAAAAAATACACAAGAAAAAGCAATGTGACGGACGGGAGGCAGCGCAGTACCGTAGTGTAGGCGTAGGCAATGGCACGGAGGACTCGGCTTCCCGAAAGTTTCATCAGCGTGAGTGCAAATGCAAGGATTCCGCCGAAAAATAAGGACAGCAGCACGTACTGGAACGTTACCCACAGGTACGGCAACATCTGTGCCATAAATTCTGTTGTCTTTTCGAACGAAATCCCTTGCATTCTCTTATCCTACCGTTGAATCGTTTGCTTTTGAATCATTAGTACATATTTGGCGTGTCTACATAGGCCCACGTATCATATCCGATGAACTGAATGGCAAGTTCGCTCAATTTTCCTTCTTCTTTCAGCTGTTTCACGGCCTTGTCAAAGGCAGCCGCCGCTTTTTCATTTCCATCCGCGAAAATGGCCCACGTACGAACCGCACCAAATTCAATATACTCAAGGTCTTTGGCATATTCATGTAAATCCGCATTCTCATCTTTTACAAGCGTTTCCCAATACTGTTTGGGAATGACCCCGTAATCGTATCGTCCTTCTGCGATCATTGCGAATTGCTGAATGAAGATGTCCGGGTTGTCTGAGAGCTCCATCGTTATTTGATTGTCCGGATGTGCGTTGTTATATTGTTCAACAACATAGACATTTCCGTCTCCCGCCAAGAACGGCGACAACTTGAGCCCCTGTGATGCCGCATCTTCAAGACTGGTCACCTTATCGGCGTACTTTTTGTTGATGACGAGACCTTCAATGTTCATCCCCAGGAATTCTTCGGGGAAGAGATATTTTTCGTCACGCTCTTTTGTGTAGAAGCTGTTGGTTGTGGCAATGTCTACCTTGCCTGTTTCGAGTCCTGCAAAGACTGCCGGTTGCTCCAACATTTGGAAATCGAATTCATACTCAGGCAAAAGCTCATCGACGAGCTTTAACGCCTCAATATCGACACCCGTTGGTTCTCCGTCGTCTCCGAGATAAGTAATCGGCTTTCCGTTTCCAACCCACCCGACGACAAGCGTTGTAACTTCAGTTTCTGATTCGGCATTTTTATCTGTGCCTTCCGCCTTCTTTTCTCCGCAACCTGTAAGCATCAAGGATGCAATCAGAGCAATTGATAAAATCAATGCGGTGAGCTTGATGTTCTTTTTCATTTTCCTTTCCTTTCTCTTCCTTTTAATATGCTACGATTTTGCTATGATTGTCGCCTCGTACGATGCCATGATTTGCTTCGCCGTAGGCGTTTGACAGATGCCACAATCTTGACCGCAAATATTATCACTGCCCAATGCGTTTCTGGTTGATGCTATCGATTGCAGCACTTCGTGATAGGGAATCAGTGCATCCATTCCCGAGAGTGCAAGATCTGCATAAAGCGGAGCCGTGACGGCAGCACGAATCGTTCGCGTAATACACGGGAACTCTAAACCGCCCGGAATAAAATCGCAGGGTATGCCCAAATTGGATTGCAACGCCATGGATGCCGCATTCTCTACCGCAACCGCATCGCCTCCCGCAAGATAACATGTTGCACCCGCTGCCATCGCACAGCAAATACCGCTTTCCGCAGTACATCCATCGTGCCCGCTGCAATTGGAATAGGTAAAGGCAATTGCACCGAGTCCTGCTGCAACAAGAAGGGCTTCGATCAGTTGTTCATGCGTTGCACCTATTTTTTCACGAACGGCGTCCAGCGCAGAAAATAAATATCCTCCACCCGTGCCCATCGGTGCCGGGACGATTTTAACCCCGGGAATTTTTGCGTTTGTGGACATGGCGTGCCGTATGATATGCGCCGTAAGATTGTCCGAAATGATTTCTCTTTTTGTTGTATAACGATTCCACAGCTTTCCATAAATAGGAAGATTTGGCGTGTCTGTCGCGTTTTCATATCCCATTTTTTCCAACGCGTGAATCTGACCCTCCAGAACCGCCGCAATCTCTTCGAATTTTTCCAATATTTCCGTGCGCGACAAGCCGGAGGAGGAAATTTCGTATTCAATCGCTGCCTCTGCAAATGAAATTCCTCTTGAATCGGCAGCGGCACGCCATTCTTCCATGGTTCGGAACAATTGGGGGCGCTTGTCCTTTTGCGTGACAACGGGAAGAACCGGACGGAGCACGGTACTTCGATCGTCCTTTGGGCGCTGCGGGAATTCCGAAAATTCCGCAAGTATCGCTGTGGCATGACGAGCTTTCTGCGCAAGTGGCAGTATGCGAATGGCTTTTTCCGCATATTTTTCTTTTGCCTGCTCGAGCGAAAGTTCTTCGGAAATAAGTGCGAAGGTATCGCCTTTCCATGTGAGCGGAAATCCGTTTACTTCATGCACAACCACCATTCCGCCACCGACAGAAGATGCAACGAGGCTGCCTGTGCTTCCATCGCGACGCGTAACAATCGCAACGAGACTTTCCGGATTCTCGACAGACATTTCGGCAAATCCGAAATCGTACGTTACGCCTGCCTTTTCGGCATGGGCATAGGCATCAAAAAGTCTTTCGTCATCCGGTAAAAAACCAAGCAGACCGCCAAGAAGACCGCGGTCCGACATGAAATTAAAATAGGGTGCAAGCGTTTTGTTTGGATCACGAAACTGAAAAGAAACGTGTGACAAATCGCCTCCGGCAAGATCTCTTGCGATATTACCGATTCGTGCCATGCCTGCAAACCCGCCCGACGATCCGGGCTGCATGATGGGCCCGAAAACATCATTAAAGAAATCAGGATAATACTGCGTTGTCATCGGAACCCCTCCGTGCCGCCTGCTTGTTCAAATAGGTGGTTAACTTTTCAATCGCCAACGAAATCGGCACATCGGTTTCAAGCGTTGCCACGCCGTTTCTGAGGAGCACACGATGTGGCTTATTGCCGATACGTGTCGTTAAGAGGTAGTCGCAATCTGAAATCAGTTCGACAAGCCCTTCCACCGCCGAAGCGTTTGCGCAACCGCAAGATTCGGAAAAACCCGGAGCGGAAGCATGTGCCGTATGCTCACCTGCCTCAAAAATACGTGTCTCTGTTAGGGAATATTCGCCCGTTTTTTGATTCACTTCAACAATTGTAAATTTTCGTGCTTGTCCGAAATGCAGATTCACATTTTCCCCATCTGTCGTTGTAACCGCAACCCGATACGTCATTTTTGCTCCATTCTGCTGATTCTCAGCATCACAAATACCTCGTTGCTATCGCGTGAGTGTCGTTCCCGAAATATCGCCTTTGCGGAAAATGCCCGCAAGGATTTCTTCCATAAGTCGCAGCCCGCCGTTGTACCCTGCAAAACTGCGTGTAATGAGCACATCGTTGTTAATCGGAAGGCTAAAATGTACGGAGAGATTACCCGTCTCCTTCGCAAGAAAATCTTCCCACGTGCTAGCGAGGAAGAGGGCCTTTTTGGACTGTCCAAGCCTTTTCCTTATGTTGCGCTGAACCATTCCGCCATCGGAATCGAAAAGGATCATTTCTTCACTTTCGTTTGCACTTCCTTCGCGTGCTGATGCCGGAATGAGCGCGTCTGCTGCCGCTTTGATATCTTGGTGAAGCAGCGGGTCTGCATCGTCTGTAATGTAGATTCCCTCGGGAACAAATCCAAGTTCTCCGCTTAGGTATGCCGCCGCACCGAGGGCATAGGAGCTATCGGCAACAATGTACAGTTCGAACGGAATGCTGTTCCGAAAATCGGCGATAAAATCCGCACACGAGACAAAGTAGTCGTAGAAATGGGCTTCTTCCTTTGCAATGATTTCTTCTGTTTTTTCGGAATCCAACCCGGCAAACGCGCTGATTTCGCGAAGAGCTTTGCTTGTCAGTGCCGCCCCGATCGGCATATAAGGAAGGTGCAGATACGGTGTTCCATATTTTTCTTCAAGCAGACGCACGGTATCGAGCCCGACCCACGAGGAAAGAAGCAGGTTAAACTGTGCATTCGGAATATCTTTCCACTCTGAAATGCCTGCGCTCCCCTTCCCAAATAAGATATTCACTTCAAACCCAAGCAGGGTAAGAAGGCGTTTGATTTCTTCCAAATCGCCTCTCCATGTGGGATGCTGCGGGGGAACAACAGAAAAGACATTGACGAGACCGTGGCGAACCTGCGGGTCGATATCACCCACAAATTGTTCGATGATGGCGCGCAAGACAATCTCATGTCCCACATAACTGTTTCCCTTAAAGCCGGATGTCTCTGCACCTACGACAGGAAAACCGTCTGCGGCAAATGTTCGCGAAACTTGCTCCACATCATCGCCCACAATGCCGGAAGTACATCCGGAAAGCGCCACGTAAAGATCGCCTTTCAGGACTTTCATTGCGCCATCAATGAATCCTGCGAGCTTGTCTTCTCCGCCAAAAACAACATCTTGTTCGTTGGAATTTGTACAGCTTACTGTGCTGCCACCGCCATAGCCCTCACCTTGAAATCCGGCACCTGTCGCCGAGAAGGCAAATGTCTTGCCGACACATCCCGGTCCCGAATGCGAAATGGGAAGTGCGCGTGGAATGGCAAGCACGGTCTGTTGTGCCGCAAGAGCACATGAAAATCTTGGTTGTTCTATGATTCCGCTCATTAAAACTGTCCTCCCTGCGTGCCTTCAAAATAGTACGGATCCGGTTCTGAAAGCCACCAGTCTGTATAAGGACATTCGTAATGCTGCGAAATGGTTTCGAAAATTCTTCTCGTTCGATATGCCTGAAGAATTCGCTCTCCCAACATAATAAGACCATCATAGCCGACACTAACATTTACATCCCCGTCGTTGATGGTTGGGATGCCGAGCTTTGCGCCAAGCACAGACATATTCATATGCCGTGTAATGAGAATGTCCGGTTTTAGTCTGCTTAAAATTTTATGTACCTGATAGGGCTGTTTGTTACACACCGAAAAATTATCCACATCTCCCTTTGCCGCAACAAGCTTCCCAAGGCTGTCGGTTTCATCGACACCCGCGTCTGTTGTCTGATCGTGATGGAGGGTTGTAATGCCAAGCAGATTTAGCCCGAGGTCGAGCAGCATATTTGCGATGCTGTGTGCGTAAGAATCGCCGGCAAATATATAGACACTCTTGCCTTTCAGCCGCTCTTTCATCTCCGCGAGTTTTGGCGCAATGCGCTCGTGTTCGGATGCAATCAGACTTTCTGCAGCCTCTTCCTTTTGAGTGAGTCGTGCAATTTCACGAATCCACGCATCTGTCCATCCAATGCCAAAGGGTGGGGGCGACTTCACCTCCGGAACGCCATACTCTTGCTCCAAAGCTTTTGCCGGATAGGTCGCGAGTGTTTCGCAGATATGTGCCGTACAAGCCGCCTCTGAAAGCTGTTTGAGTTGCTCGATATCGGCAAGGGGAACAACGTAATTTACACGCAACCCCAATTTTGCAAGCAAGGGCGAAAAGGTATCGGTGCCCTCAAAATTGAAAACGTTTACCAGATCCGGACGCTTCTTTCTCGGCTGCCCTACGATTTTGCGAAGAATTCCATGGAAGGAAGCGTCGAATCCGGACGACCAAATGCGCGATTTAAACCCTTCGCAAAAAACCGGCACAACCGGAATGCCCAGTTCTTCTTGCATTTCGTCTGTTACCGATTCAATGTCGTCGCCGATGATGCCGGCAGCGCAGGAAGATTGTACAAAAATAGCCGTCGGTTCGAAACGATCGAAGGCTTCACGAATCGTATCGCGGAGTTTTTCGGCACCTCCGTATACGGTTTCTTCTTCCATGATATTTGTGCTTATGACGTTTACACCTTGCGGAGGAAGACCCCGCGAAGCTACGGCAACGCCAATGCCCACGGCCGTCGGCGCAGGCAGGGAACATCCTATTGGCGAATGCTCTATTACCGCCGCGCCCCGGATGGTGTAGCTGAG
>JAITTH010000115.1 GCA_031287295.1 Eubacteriales Family XIII. Incertae Sedis bacterium | reverse complement strand
ATCGATCCTGCAATGATTGCCATTACCGTTTTCGTGCTCGCCTTGATCATGCTGTCGGGATATTTGATTATCTATTCCGTATTCGCCATTTCCGTAAACGCCGACATTCGGTTTTACGGTCTGCTGAAAACAATCGGCACGACCGGGAAACAAATCCGGGCTCTTGTACGCGGGCAGGCACTTGTTTTGTCGGCAATCGGAATCCCCATCGGTTTGACGATCGGCACTTTCACGGGTCTGTTTTTGGCACCACTTGCCTCAAACATCCTGGATTATGAATTAGGCGGCTCAGCGAATGTAAACCCCTTGGTATTTCTTTTTTCCGCGCTGTTCAGTCTGTTCACGGTATTCGTAAGTTGCCGCAAGCCGGCGGGAATCGCATCAAAAGTCCCCTCGATAGAAGCCGCTAAGTACAACACCGCAACGGTGCGGACGAAAAAAAGAAAGGCGACTCGAAAAATTACGCCAATCTCTTTCGCGTGGGCGAATATCACCCGTGAGAAGAAAAAACTTTTCACCATCGTGCTGTCGTTGTCCCTGTCTTTGATTCTTTTGAACAGCGCCTTTAGCGCGTCCGGAAGTTTCGATTTGAATGAATACGTACGGGAAAGCGTCGTTTCGGATTTTGCCCTGGCAGACAGCATGCTGTACACGCCCAGTGCAGTCGAGGTAGGTGACGGTATCCCCGCATCCGTGTCGAAAGACATCGCCGCGCAACCGGGTATTTCAAATATGGAGAACATTTACTTTCGCAACGAGGACAATCTGTCCGTGCCACCGGAAAACAAAAAAAACTTCGAGGAACTCAAAGCGGCATTGATCAAAGCAATCCCACAGCGAGAGTCGTATTTTAACGAATACGAAAACAGGTTCGACTTGCAAATTTACGGCATCGGAGAACAGCTTGCTGAGCAAATCGGTATCGATTACGACAAGTTGAACGACGGCGTCTACGCAGCCTATTCTGACATAGAGGGGGAACGCGTGGGCATTCACAACGTCGGTGATACGATACACCTGACAACCGATTCGGGAGACAAGGACCTTACGGTCGTCGGTCTGTTTCAAAACGAGGATTACCCCTATGCCGCGTCCGCACGATATTCATCGCTTCTTGGCGATACACTATTAATGACGGATAAACAATTCACAAGGCTATACGGCGAGGTGCAGCCAATGCAGGTGAACATCAACGTGGTAGCGGACAAAATCGAGGCGTTTGAGGTTTGGCTTAACGATTATATCGAAAAGAACGCACCTGCCTTATCGTTCGTGTCGCGCAACAAGTTAAAAGGTGAATTCGAGGGCATACAGCGCACCTACCTTGGCATCGGTGGTGCTCTTTCGCTGGTCCTTGCGTTGATTGGCATACTGAACTTTGTGAACGCGATGGTTACGTCGATTTTCGCCCGCCGCAGAGAATTTGCAATGCTTCAAAGCGTCGGCATGACAGGCAGGCAGCTGAAAAGAACCTTGTTTTTTGAAGGGGGCGGCTATACGCTTCTGACAGCGATCTTCACCTTGACCATCGGTTTCGGTCTCACGTATCTCATCACGGGACTCATTGCGGGACAGGTCTGGTTTTTCCGGCAGAGCCTCACCCTTTTGCCCGCGATCATTTGTCTACCGCTGTTGCTTCTCTTATGCGCCACCGTACCTGTCATTTGCTATTCAAAGCTCATCCGTGAGAGTTTGGTGGAACGGCTCCGCGTGGAGTAGCGCAGGCAGTGGGTACGCTTTCGTCCTGCAACCTTGCCTATAGCTTAAACCAGGTCGTACTTCCTTTTGATTCGCCGGAACTTCGGTCCAAGCGTTCCGCAAGAAAGCGCAAGAAACAGCACCGTCGAGACCATGTGCCCAACGTTTAAAACAACGCCGGCAGCATATGCCGCGATAATCGCAGAGGAAGACGCTCCCTGTAAAAATCCGACAACAAACCAACTGTCCATGACGATTCCATAAAGTGCAGAAGCTATTGTGCCATACAAACAGACGCGAAAGACACGCTCTTTCCCATCCTCGCGACTGAACACGCCATGCTCCGCGAGCACTCCGGAAAAATAGCCCATCGTACTCCAAACAAACATCTGCCACGGCGTCCATAATCCCTGTCCAAGAAACATGTTGGAGACTAACGCTGAAAAGAGCCCTGTGAAATAACCGGCTTCTCGACCAAAGAAATTTCCTGCGAGAATCACCAGCGCAGATACCGGCTGAATGTTTGACAGTGGCACAAAGACGATTCTCCCGGCAATGGCAACGGCAGAAAGCGTGATGATGGGCATAATCGCGGAGAGGCGCCTCCCTCGACGCTCAAACAGCAGAAGAAAAGGAACAAAAGACGCAAGCAGAACCACCGAAGAGAGCAATGCCGCACGGTTGATGTGGAAAACCTGACAAAGGGCAAGAACCAAAAGAACAAGAACCATCATTCCCATATGCAAAAGATGCAATATTCTTACGCGCTTTTTATCTTTTGTTGGCATGAACATCCTCTTCTACGACACAGCCGTCCGCGAGACCACGTGTCATTCGACTCACGGCAGTCGTATAGAACATATTGCGATTGAAAAACGCCTTCCCTTCCCCTGTTGCAATAATCGCGTGCCCGAAAAGCATGGAGCAACGGTCTGCATAGTGTGCGACAAATTCCACATCGTGTGTAACCAAGGCAATCCCAACACCGCTATCTCTGAGCATCCATAGCACTTCGCCAATCTTTTTTTTCTCGGTCTCATCCAATCCTTTGACGGGTTCGTCTAAAAGCAAAATATCCGGTCTTGTCAGAAGCACTTTTGCGAACGCCGCCTTTTGAATTTCACCGGCAGAAAGGTCAAAGGGATGGTTCGATAAATATTTTTCGAGCGCAAAACGACGTGCCATTTCGAGAACGCGCCCTTGCGTATCCTCTCCCTTTGTCTCACTGATTTTTGCCCCTTGCATAAGATCTTCCAAGAGCGTATCACAAAAAAAAGCAGCGCGTGCATCCTGAAAAAGCATCGAGGAACGAACCTCTTGCGTTCGATGGATTTTCCCCTTTTGGGGTTTTAAAATCCCGGAAAAAAGTTTCAGCAGGGTGCTTTTCCCTCCGCCGTTCCCTCCGACGAAACCATGAATCTCACCTTTTCGAATTTCTGTTTCCAGACCGGTAAGAACAAAACCGCCCTCTGCGGTGTAACGAAACCAGACATTTTTTGCAATGAGTGCGACTTCTGCCTTTCTTTCTTCTCTCGGGGGTTTTTCAAAAGACAGAGGGTGCATGGTAGCAAATTGCCGCAACCAGTCTCTTCCTTCCCGAACATCCATCGGAAGCTGCCTTGGCAATTTCTCTGTTGACGAAGTTTCGCGAACCTCCTCCGAAAGCTGCACGGCCAAACGTGTTGAAGCCGGCAAAAACAAGGTATCGTTATCCTTGTACATTTTTTCCAGGTAACCGCGGCTGTCTCCGTTGTAGATAAGAAGACCTTGATCAAGGCATATCACTTTATCCGCGAGCGGAAGGACTTCATCAAACTGATGCGTGGAGATGACAATCGTCTTTCCTAATTCTGCGTTTACACGCACAAGCATTTGCAAAAAGTTTTTTTCGGCAATGGGGTCGAGTTGCGCGGTTGGCTCATCCAACAAAATAATTTCCGGTTGCATCGCCAATACGGCCGCGAGGCTAAGCAGCTGTTTCTGCCCCCCGGAGAGTTCGTATACACGGTGATTCATCCAATGCTCTATTCCGAAAAATACGGCGATTTCTCCGATGCGGCGCCCGATTTCTTCCGGTAAAATTTCTAGGTTTTCCAAACCAAAAGACAGCTCTCCCCAAACAGAATCCATGACAATTTGGCTTTCGGGGTTTTGATCGACAAAGCCTACCGTTTTTGCAGAAAATCGCACGTCCATATCTTGCAGGTCTTGTCCGCAAATACAAATGTGTCCGCTTTTCTCCCCTGCCGGTGAAATTTCTTTTTTTAGGTTTTGAAGAAGCGTCGTTTTCCCACTGCCGATTTTTCCGCAGAGAAGCGAAAAAGTTCCTGCTGCAACGTCCAGGGAAATCTCGGTAAGTGCCTTTTCTTTTCGCCCGGGATAGGAAAACCCGAAATCCGTTATCTCGATAATGCCCATAATTTTACTCGATCTTTTCCTTCAATGAAAACCGGATACAGCAACATCGCAACATAACAGACGAACAAAAGACCATATTCTGCCCAAACTTCGAAGGAAGCGCCTTGGTTCTCGGCGAAGACCATAAGGGTCTCTCCTGCCAAAACGTGCACGATGATAAAGAGACTCACACAAAACAAAAATCCCAGGAGAATGAGTGCTAGTACATCCGTTTTGCGAAGAGCGCGGGCAGCATAGTGTGTACGCCTCCCGGAGCCATAACCACGTGCACGCATTGCCCTTGCTGTATCGAGGCTATCTTCCATCACCCATCCGATTAGTGCGGCAAAAATACGCCAAGTATTTCGAAATACTGCCAT
>JAITTH010000114.1 GCA_031287295.1 Eubacteriales Family XIII. Incertae Sedis bacterium | reverse complement strand
CCTTTAGATACGTAAATATATTTTAATAAATTTGACTTTGACAAAAAAATGAAAAGCACGCTGTTTCTAACGTGCTTTTTTAAAGTTTGCGGTTTTGAAAGTATTCAACGGACGATCCGGGAGATATGATATAATGAACCATAAACTTTGAAATCATAAAGCGGGGGTAGATGCAAAAAAAACAAATCAAGGGAATAGATTCTATGCGCGCTGTGGGCGTTGTCCTTGTCGTCTGCTACCATTTGTTCCCGAAGGTGCTGCCTGCCGGATTTTTCGGCGTTGACGTATTTTTTGTCATTTCCGGATTTTTAATCACAAGTCTTTTTGTGAAGGAGCTCGCGAATACGAAGCGTATCCATTTCATCGGTTTCTTTGTGAGACGTGTTCAGAGGTTACTGCCCGCAGTGTTCTTTATGGTCATCGTCATGCTGTCACTGACGCTTTTGACCTCGCCGGATCTTCGCGTAGGATTACGAGAGCAAACTGCTGCGGTCTTTGGTTGGGTTACGAATTGGTTTGAAATCGCGGGCGGACAGTCCTATGAAGAACAATTTCTGCCGCGTCTTTTTGTCCACACATGGACACTCAGCGTTGAAGTGCAATACTATCTTGTGTGGGGTTTGGCGGTCTTTATCATTGTTGCATGTTGGGGCACTTCTAAAAAAAAGTTGTCAAGCTGTCGGCTGTGGATGTCTCTGATCGCAATCATTTTTGTTGCTCTCTCCTATGGCTGGATGCAGCATATTATGGTGGGCGTCGAAGATCCATCTCCTGCCTACTATGCAACGACCTCGCGCATTTTCCCTCTTATGATTGGTTCCGCGCTCGGTGCGATGACGGGAATGCGCTCGCCTAAAAGGTCGCCGCATGTGGCGCTGTCCATTGCAGGACTTGTCGTATGCGTCATCACCATCTGCTATATGGCGCGGAAACTCTCATTCTCCGATCCATTCACCTACAAAGGGGGCATTCTTATCGTGTCGATGCTTGCTGCCTTTTCGATTTGGCTCGTCCTGGCATTGCAGCCAAAAAAATGGTTTCGTGATGTAAAACTTTTGAAGATCATAGGGAAACGCTCCTATAGCATCTATCTCTTCCACTGGCCCATTTATGTTCTGTTCAAACAAATCGTTACCGCCGGAGGCGGACCTTTTCCGTGGAAGATCACGCAGCCGGTCTACGCGGGGTTGTCGCTCCTTTGTACGGTTGGAATTGCGGAAATCTCCTATCGATGTTTCGAGCAAAGGTTGGTTGCGGGAAAGAAACGACCGAAGATGACGCGGCGATTTGCCGGTTGCCTCGCCATCGCCTGCGTTGCACTTTGCTGTTTGTCGGTTCTCACTATCGTGACTGTGCCAAATCGTTCGCATGTGGAAGATGACTATATGAGACAGAAAACACTTGTGAATATCCATGGTATGAACCGTTATGGCGACTATCTCGCGGGGCTGACGCTGAGCCCTGTCGCGGTTCACGGAAAGACAGAGCAATTGCCGCCTGCGCCATCCCAAAAAATCGTCTATGAAAATCGCGAATCGATACTTCCGCTTACACCATCCGGTGCAGGGTGGACAAACGATGGACAATGGATCAATGTATTCGGTGATTCCGTGACGCTTGGTGCGGCAGACACGCTTCTCCAAACACTGCAAACCGTTTTTGTTGACGCGCAGGAATCACGCAATATGGGCGCGGCAATCGACTTGATGCATGAATGGGAAGCAAAGGGACAGCTTACGAACTATATTGTCCTCGCCTTGTTCACGAACACACAGAACTTTACCCAAGAATCAACGGTTCAGTTTTTAGATGCTGTTCCGGACGGTACACGTGTTATTGTTGTAACGCCTTATGGCAATGACAGTATGGAATTTATGGCGGAATGGCTCAGAGGTTTGCCTGCTCAGTATCCCTATGTAATCGTTGCCGACTGGAATCTTGCAATCCGGAACAGAGTCGAACTCCTTGCGCCGGACGGCATGCATATGCATAGTAATGACGGAAAGCAGCTCTACGCGAATATCATTGGAAAAGCAATTGAGAAGGTAAGCAGCAAGCCTGCAAAGGGATAGGATATAGGATATCGATGAGGACAAAAGAGCAGAAAATACGACTTGGAATTTTAGGCTTCATTGTTGTAGCCGGTATGATCGTTTGTGCGCTTTACGCCCTGGTAGGGTTCGGTTTTCACACAGATAAAGCCGTTACGGATGAGCCGAACGGTTTTGGCGACCGGTATACCGGAAGGCTTTATGATGGGACGATGACAGGTTCCGGCATCCTTGTCTTTGACAGTGGCGACTCCTATGAGGGTGATTTTGCCGATGGAGAATTCTCCGGCATCGGTATTTTTACATCCGTGAATGGTTGGACTTACGAAGGAGATTTTAAGGCGGGAAAACCCGATGGAAACGGTGTGTTAACCGATCATCGTGGCGGCATTTATACCGGTGAATTTCGCGAGGGAGAAATACTTGGGCAAGGTATGTTCACCGTTCCGGATGGATGGGATTATGACGGCGCATGGGATCATGGTGGGGTGACCGGAGAAGGTACGTTTACCTATGCCGATGGCTCGTCCTATGTGGGGGCATTTTTGAATGGAGTCGCGGAGGGCGATGGTGTATATACCGATGTCGGAGGTTGGATCTATACGGGCGATTTTTCACAGGGGCTATTTCATGGTCACGGCATTTTAACCTACCCAAGTGGTGAGGTAACCGAGGCGGAATGGGAGAAAGGGACTCTTCTTTAATTGCCGGAGGCGTCCGCGTCCTTGAGAAACGAAAAAGCTGCCTCGCTTTGAGACAGCCCTTTCTGAAACTCGCTTGTAATCGCTACTTTTGTGTCCGCATGTATCTGCGTTCTACGGTGTCACCGTTGCAGAGGTGCCCCCGATAAAGACCATTGCACCGTTCGTCAGGGTGGCGTACGCGTGAATGTTATAGATTCCTGTCTCCCTATGGTTGGATATCGGCACTTGATACGTATAGCTATTCCCGCTCGCCTTCGATGCC
>JAITTH010000110.1 GCA_031287295.1 Eubacteriales Family XIII. Incertae Sedis bacterium | reverse complement strand
TGACGGATTCCACATCTGTCGCGAAATCCGAAAAAACACGACGATTCCCATCATCATCGTGACCAGTCGGAGCGGCGATATGGATGAACTGATGGGCATGAATCTGGGTGCGGATGATTTCGTGCGGAAACCGTATAACATACAGGTTTTGCTTGCACGCATCGAGAATGTGCTGCGACGCACCAATGGGAATTCAACGGAAGACATACTCAGCGTGGGTGAGATTACCTTGAATTTGAGCAACAGCACCGTAAATCTCGGGAAGGAATCGCAAGAGCTTACAAAAAACGAACTGCGGATTCTACGCCTGTTGATGAAGAACCCAGGGAAGATCATTCCTCGAGATCAAATCATGCTGGAACTGTGGCAATCGGATGAATTCGTAGACGACAACACGCTGACGGTCAACATGGGTCGCCTTCGTAAAAAGCTAGAGGAAATCGGTGCGGATGGTCTGATTCAAACCAAACGCGGACAGGGATACATGTTATGAGTGGCTTATCGTTTCTGAAAGACAAGATGGGTTTTGTTTTTACCCTCCTGCTCACGGTAATTTTCGGGTTTTTGATTTTATCGATGCTGAATTGCCCCCTTTCGCTGATTCTCTCTGTCAGTGGGCTGTATCTTTTGGGCGGAATCATTGCCTTGCTCTATGAATACACAAAAAAGCGAGTTTATTACAATCATCTGCTCACGCAGCTTTCAGAGCTTCCGCAAAAACGTCTGATTTCGGAAATCATGGAGCCTCCGACCTTCTGCGAAGGGGTTATTTTGTGGGACGTTTTGAAAGCAGCGAATAAATCCATGAATGATGAGGTTGCGCGCTTGGAAAAAGCGAATCGGGAATACCGTGAATATGTAGAGCTTTGGGTGCATGAGATTAAGACGCCCATCAGCGGGGTCCGGCTGATTTGCGACAACAACGGCTATGATGAGGTTGCGGACGAAGTTGAAAAAATTGAAAAGTATGTGGAGCAGGCACTGTTTTACGCGAGAAGTGAATCCGTGGAACGGGATTACGCCATCCAGACGCTCGACGTGCACACTTTTGTTGGCGGTGTAATCAAAAGAAATGCGAAATATTTGATTGCCCGTAAAATCAAAATCGAACATCACGCCGAAGGACGCGTATATGCCGATCCCAAGTGGTTGGAATTTATTTTGCAACAGATTTTGGACAATGCCGTTAAATATGGGGCGAAAACCATTGTCTATTCCTTTGAAAACAACACGCTCATGATAAAAGACGATGGCGTGGGTATTCCCCAAAAAGATTTGCCCCGCGTGTTCGAGCGCGGATTCACAGGGGAAAATGGTCGCAAAACCGCCAGATCTACGGGGATGGGGCTGTATTTGTGCAAGCGACTCTGCGAGAAGCTGGGGCTTGGCATCGCGGTGTCTTCCGAAGGTGGAACGGCGGTGTCCATAACCTTTCCCGTAAATCCCTATACAACTTTTATGTAGAGAAGTAGAGAATTTGTAGAGAAAATGTGCCGTGACAAAACCACGGCATATTTTAATGTGACAGTTTTGTTAGGTTATTGTCAGCTAAATCCATGGTACGGCATACCGGGACGTGACAGAATAAGACCATAATGACTAAAGAAATTCGCAATCATGGAAAACAGAGAGGAGCAATTGATATGCGGGAAATATTACAGGTTCGGGATTTAGAGAAGATTTACGGAGGTCGTGGCAGCGTCACGAAAGCGCTGAACGGCATCAGTTTTGATGTAGACAAAGGCGAATATGTGGGTGTGATGGGCGCATCGGGCAGTGGTAAAACCACCCTGCTCAACTGTATCTCCACCATAGATAACGCTACATCCGGCAGCATTCACATTGAAAATGTAGACATCACCACCCTTCGATCCGGGCAGCTTTCCGATTTTCGCTGTCGCAAGCTGGGGTTTATCTTTCAGGACTATAACCTTTTAGACACCCTGACCGCCTTTGAAAACATCGCGCTGGCGCTGACCATCGCAAAGGTAAGCACACGCGATGTGACGCGACGGGTACGTGTCATAGCCGAAAATTTGGGAATTGCAGATATTTTGAACAAATACCCCATCCAGATGTCGGGCGGTCAGCGACAGCGGGTGGCTTCCGCGCGGGCGATCGTCACAAACCCTGCCCTGGTGCTTGCCGATGAACCTACCGGCGCACTGGACAGCAAGTCCAGTCAGGCACTTTTGGAAAGTTTCCGCGCCATGGTCAAGGAACTGCAGAGCACCATTCTCATGGTCACACATGACCCGTTTTCAGCCAGCTACGCAGACAGGATTTTGTTCATCCGGGACGGCAGACTGTTCACCGAGTTGATTCGGGGCAGAGATTCCCGCAGGGTCTTCTTCGACAAAATCATGGAAGTTATGACGGTGTTGGGAGGTGAAGCAGCATGAACATCTTCACGCTTGCCTTTCGCAATGTGCGTAAAAGTTTTCGCGATTACGGCATTTATTTCCTCACCATTATGATTGGCGTTGCGCTGTTTTACATCTTCAACTCCCTTGAGAGTCAGTCTGTCATGATGGATTTGACCCAGGACTCACGATTGGCATTGTTAGGCATATCGCAAGACATGAATATGCTCTCCGGCTTTGTGGCGGCGATTTTGGGATTTCTGATTGTATATGCGAACGCCTTCCTCATCCGTCGTCGCAAAAAAGAGCTTGGAATTTATATGCTGTTGGGTATGAAAAAAGGCAAAATATCTGCCGTTTTGTTGGTGGAAACCTTTTTGGTAGGGCTGGTTTCGCTCGCCATCGGCATCCTGTTGGGTGTATTTCTTTCTCAGGGTATGGCACTGATTACCGCCAAGCTGTTTAGCGTGAGCGTCAGCCACTTTGCCTTTGTCTTTTCCGCAGACGCAGCTCGCACAAGCGTCCTGGATTTTGGTGTGGCATTTGTTGTTGTGGTGTTATTTAACGTAATCAACATCAATCGGCAAAAGCTATTGAACTTAATCAACGCGGAAAAAAGAACACAACAATTCCATAAAATTCCAATGGCCGTATCCATCCTGCTGTTTATCCTCAGCGCGATTATGCTCGGCGTTGCGTATCATATCATGCTTACAAACGGGTTTGCCGGATTTTTCGATGAATCCAAGCGCGTCATGCAGCTGATTTCCGTTATTTTGGGGGTTGTGGGCACAATGCTGTTTTTCTTTTCACTCTCGGGATTTTTGCTCAGGCTGATTTCCAAAATCAAAGGTGTTTATTTCAAGGGATTGAATATATTCACGCTAAAACAGCTCAGCAGCAAAATGCACACGGCTTTTCTGTCGCAAACTTTCGTGTGTCTGATGCTATTTTTATCCATTTCCGGTATTTCGGTGGGCAATGCGCTGTCGTCTGCCCTGCGCGACAATCCCCGGGAAACCACCGCATCCATCGGTATTGCGTACATGTCCTTTTACATCGGCATGGTGTTTTTGCTCACCTGCGCCAGCGTGCTGGCCATCACACAATTATCCGAAGCCAGCGACAACCAGGCACGTTACAAACTCCTTGGAAAGCTGGGTGCGCCTGCCAAAATGTTGTCGAAAAGTTTGTTTACACAAATATTGGTTTACTTCCTGCTGCCACTCGTATTGGCCATTGCGCATTCCTTTGTGGGCATTAAAGTGATGTGCATGTTGATAGACCTGTTGGGCGATTTGAATATTTTCGCGACAAGCATAACTGCGGGTGGGATGCTCGTGTTGCTCTACGGCGGGTATTTTCTTGTGACTTATCTGAACGCCCGGAAGATGATTCGATAGAAGCAGGACAATGCGGTGATTCATTGCGAATGAAATCTGAATTCGATATAATAGAATTCATAAGAATTGATGTTCGAGAGGAGAAGGATCATGGCAGAAATCTTTGCGGGAATTTCAAAAATTGAATATGAGGGCAGCAAGAGTAAAAATCCGCTCGCATTTAAGTATTATGATGCGAACAGACAGATTGCCGGAAAGCCGATGAAAGAACATCTTAAATTTGCGATGGCATGGTGGCACAATTTGTGCGCCACAGGTTCGGATATGTTCGGACCTGGTACCGCAAATAAAACATTCGGAGCGGAGATCGGCACGATGGATCATGCACGCGCCAAGGCAGACGCCGGCTTCGAATTCATGACAAAATTGGGAATCGAGTACTTTGCCTTTCACGATGTCGATCTCATTCCGGAAGCGGAAGACATTAACGAGACCCATAAGCGCCTCGATGAAATCGGCGAATACATTTCGGCAAAACAAAAGGAAACAGGAATTAAATGCCTGTGGGGAACCGCGAATATGTTCTCCAATCCGCGCTTCATGAACGGTGCCGGAAGCACCAACAGTCCGGAAGTCTATTGTTTTGCTGCCGCTCAGATCAAAAAGGCACTCGATCTGACAATCAAGTTCGGTGGAACCGGCTACACTTTCTGGGGCGGTCGCGAAGGATACGAAACCCTGCTCAATACCGACGTGAAATTTGAACAAGACAACATTGCCAATCTCATGAAGCAAGCCGTAAAATATGCGCGATCCAAGGGGTGGACCGGTTGTTTTTACATCGAACCGAAACCCAAAGAACCCATGAAGCATCAATACGATTTCGACGCTGCCACGTCCATCGGGTTTTTAAGACAATACGGTCTCGATCAAGATTTTAAGATGAACATCGAAGCCAACCACGCAACCCTTGCCGGTCATACTTTCCAGCATGATCTACGGATTTCTGCGATGAACGGAATGCTCGGAAGCGTTGACGCCAATCAGGGCGATCTGCTCCTTGGCTGGGATACGGACGAATTTCCTTTTAATGTATACGATACGACGTTTGCGATGCTCGAAATTCTGAAATCCGGCGGATTTACGACAGGCGGGCTCAATTTCGACTCCAAAAATCGCCGTTCCAGCTATACGCAAGAAGATATGTTTGCGGGATTTATTCTCGGCATGGATGCTTTTGCCTTAGGGCTCATCAAAGCGGACGAACTTTTGCAAGACGGTCGTATTGATGCATTCGTAACGGCACGGTACGCCGGCTACAAAGAAGGCATTGGCAAGAAGATCACGGACGGCAGTGCAACGCTTGAAGAATTGGCAGCAGAGGCAGAAAAGCTCGGCAAAGCTACCCTGCCCGGATCCGGAAAACAAGAGTTTCTCGAAAGCGTTGTGAATCAGGTATTTTTCGGAAATGTTTGATTACCACACGCATTCCAATTTTTCCTATGACCACATCGGCGGTTCCTCCATGGAGGAGCTTGTCTGCACTGCGATTGAAGTTGGTCTCGATGAGATTGCCATAACCGACCATTACGACCCGAATTTCCCGGCAGATGAGGCGAATCTCGATTTCCCCGCATACAAAAAGCAGTTACTTGAGCTCAAAGAAACATACAAAGATCGAATCCGCGTTGTTCCGGGAATTGAACTCGGCATTCGTCCCGGTGCAACGCTGCAATCGTGCAGCGACGAGATTGTTTCTTTCCCCTATGAATTTGTCATCGCCTCTGTGCATTCTGCGGGAGACCACCCGATTCATCGGCAATCGTTCCGTGAAGGCAGAACCGATCTTGAATCGGTGATTTTCTATTATGAGTGGACGTTGGAATGCATAAAAGCATATGACAATTTTGATGTTTTGGGACACATCAATGTCATCGACCGATATTTACCGACGGATCCGGAAGAATCGCTCTACATCGATTGCATCGAGGCAATTTTTCGCGTTCTAATCGAAAAAGGGAAAGGCATTGAAATCAACACATCAAACTATCGATATGGTCAGGTGCGAACCATTCCAACGCTTTCCATGCTGAAGCTCTATCGTTCGCTCGGTGGAGAAATCGTAACAACCGGTTCGGATTCGCACGGGGTTCGCTACATCGGGAAAAATTTATCCGACGCGCAAGAATTGCTCCGCGCTGCCGGATTTACACATCTAACGACATTTGAAAACAGAATGCCCGTATTCCGGACGCTCTGACTACTATCCTTTTCCGCTTACGATTTTTTCTTCTTTTTCGGTTCGTCTTTCATCTGCAAAAGCAACGAAATGGCACCGTCCGTTTTGGCACTGCCCTCTTCAAAACAGATAAAGGATTCTTCAATCGCGGCGACCATATCCGCTTTTTTATTGTTCATGGCTTTTTGTAGGACAGCAATGCCTTCTTCCGAACGAAGAAGACCTTCCACATAGGTTTTGTGAAGCGTAAGATATTCGTCAGGAATGGTCTCTAAATCGTGCGCAATCATATCTGCGCCATCCTGTTTGAAGTAATCCATATAGCTCTGCATCAATCCATGCCATTCTGGATCGGCGAATTTCGGATTTTCCAAGACCACATTCCCACTCGCGGTAATACTTTCGAGATCTTGCAGAATCCGATCGTTTACACGAAGCAGTTCGTCACGATAATCATAGGAGGCTTCCTTTGGTTTTGCGGCATTCGCTTCTTTTCGATAGCGAAGATACATATAAAGCGCAATTCCGGCTAAGACAAACCAGAGAATTGTGCTACCAAGAAAAGGTCCGATTGCATCTAAAATTTTGTCCATACATTCCTCGTTTCTGTTTTGTTCGTTTCATTTAAAATAGATTGGAAGTCCAAGTAGTTCTTCTTTAACAATTCCGGAATATCCAGACCATAGGGGCATCTTTCCTTGCACTGTCCGCATTCGATACAGTCCGGTATCTTTTGCATGGATGCCTGTCCGTTTTCGGATAAAATGATGTTGGTCGGTGCCCGACGAAGGAGCAATGACGCACGTGCGCAGGTGTCTATCTCAATTCCGGAAGGACATGGTTTGCAGTAACCGCACCCCCGACAAAAATCTCCGGACAGCTCTTTGCGATCCGTGTCGATGACCTGCTGCAACGTTTTGTCCAGGATCGGCGGGTTTGCAATAAAAGAAAGGAATTCGTCCAGTTCTTTTTCGCGTTGAATCCCCCAAATCGGGATGACATTTTCAAATCCTGTAAGATAGGCACATGCCGCTGCCGAATTTGTTAAGAGTCCACCGGACAGGGATTTCATTGCGACAAAGCCAATCTTCTTTTCCGCACAGGTTTGTACAAGTCGAATCTCCCTTTCGGTGCTAAGGTAGTTAAAAGGGAATTGCAAGACATCGTAAAGTCCGGACGATACCATCTCTTCCGCGATCGCAATGCGGTGATTGGTAAAACCGAGAAAACGGATTTTCCCTTCTTCACGTGCAGTAAGTAAGGCATCGTACAAACCGCTCTCGTCTCCGGGCTTGGGACAAAATCCCGGATTATGCAATTGATAAACATCTATATAATCTGTCCGAAGGGTTTTCAGACTCGTCTCCAGATCCTTCTTCAGATCATTCGCGTTTTTTGCCATGGTTTTCGAGGCGATCAAAACACGATCTCTCAT
>JAITTH010000103.1 GCA_031287295.1 Eubacteriales Family XIII. Incertae Sedis bacterium | reverse complement strand
TTGAGAGATTTATGAAAAATTCCACGCTTGCAACAATAATGGAAAGTGCTTTCTCACGTCGCCCGGCACCGGGATGATTCCCGAAATATAGCATGAGCACAAGGTAAACTGAAATTGCCAGAGGGCACAAAACAAGGAAACGGAAAAACAGCTCGTTTCTTAATGCAGACACGATTCCCATGGAAAAGCAGATTACAATGATCGGCTTAAGAAGCAGTAGGTCTTTCGTTTGAAACGTCTTTCTCCATGCACCTTGCTTCGCACTCATTATATAAAGGGTGATAAAGAACGTAGATGAAATAAGAAGGTAAGTAAAAAAAGAAAGCCATATCCCGTTTACAGTATCATGAATATGAACATGCATATCTTGTGCAATTCCTTTATGCAAGGTCAACTCAAACGCCATCACATTTCCAACTGAAATGAGCGCAATGAACAGCAATACAATATTTTGTTTTCGCGTACGTGCTTTAATCGTTTGAAGTACGCCCTTTGAGCGCGAACAGAGAATCAATACACAAGAAATGGCAAGTGCACATATGGGATTTGTTCCAATGTTCATAAGATTATTATGTGTTGAAAACGACCCTGTTCGTGGATCTATTTCGTTCACAGAATGAATATCTTCTCCGGAAAACATACAAATAAGAAACGGAGAGATCGAGAAAAGAAAAATGCATGGTGCAACGAGAAACGGACGTGTTACCAAGAAAAGAGGGAAGAGGGCTCTTTTAACCGCCCCCCCTCCTGGAAATATTTCCCAGAACTTTATTCATGCCTGTACATCTTTCACACTTTTTTATAGGCCAAATTCTTTTCTGCATCATGTAACTATTACACTGCCAGTTAGAATTCCAGATCTTTTTTATTGAATGCCACGATGGACAACACACAAAACACAGCCAGATAAATCAGATACGATAGGATTGCCATCGCAGATGTAACGTATACAAGTTTGTTGACAACGGGAGTGGCAAGGAAAACAGTCAAATCACCAACCACATTTACAACAAAACCGGCACTGAACAACATGCCCAACATACTGCCCACGAATCCCGTTGCAAGAAGCACATACACAACGACTGAAAAAGTCGCTTTCTGCGTGCCGAAAACCACCACGCTTGTGACCATGCCGTAGATAAGCGTCCTGAAGAAGGTCTGTTCAACCATCGGAAAAATATCGTTCATCATGTCACCGGTCGGAGGCATTCCGATTGCGACAAACAGCAAATAGAAGACCAGTAGCGCCAAGCCATACATCAGAATGTTCATGGCAACCGTCAGAACTGCTTTCGCCAAAACGATCATCGAACGTCGATTGCCGAAACCAATCAATGTCGATAGGTTTTTTGCACTCAGCTCGTCATTATAAATGGTTGCAAACAAAAACGTTCCCCCAAAAATAGTCAGCATTTCGAAAAAGATATTTGCTTGGGTCGGAATATCGGCTTCCGTAAAATAATCTGCACGCGAGACCATAACAATGTAAATTGCAACCAAAACAGTCGCAATAGCGAAAAAGAGATACAAGCTCTTTTTCGAAAAGAGTCGGTATACTTCTGCCCTCAAGTAATTAATCATCGGCGCCCACCACCAAATTCATAAAATATTCCTCCAAGGTGGTTTCTCTCCGACGTAAGCTGTAAAGCGCCAAACCCGCATCCACAAAAATTTTCGCAATCTCGTTTGTCCGAATCGACACGTCATCCAAAACAATCGTGTTGTTCTTCTCAATAACGTAATCCTTGACACCAAAATTCGTTTCCAAAATGCTTCCTGCGCGAATCACGTCATCGACCTCAATAATCAACGCTTTCTGCGTCTGTCGGTGCAAATCCTCGTGACTGATCTCTTTGCGCAGAATGCCGTGGTCAATGAAGCCAAACCGGGTTGCCACCAAGTCAAGTTCGCTCAGAACATGCGAAGAAATCACAAAAGTTACGCCTTGCTCACGATTCAATGCTTTGATGATGTTGCGAATATCGGAAATTCCCTCTGGGTCTAGTCCGTTAATAGGTTCGTCTAAAAAGACGATGCTCGGATTGCCAAGCAATGCACCTGCAAGCCCAAGGCGTTGCTTCATTCCCATCGAAAATTGTTTGAACGGTTTTTTCACACCGTCGAGACCAACCAGCTTCAGTACGCGAGCCGTCTCGCTTTTGTCCGAAATGCCTTTAAGACGGCGATAATACTCCATATTTTTTCGTGCACTCAGATAGGGAAAAAAGGTTGACCCAATCATGAATCCGATTTGTTTGCGCGAGATGTTCAGATTGTCATTCCCCGCAATTCGGATATTTCCGGAAGCCGGACGCGTAAGACCCATAACGAGCTTGAAAAACGTCGTTTTGCCCGCACCGTTTTTTCCGACCAACCCATAGACATCGCGTTGTTCCACTTGTACAGTCGCGTTGTCCAATGCTAAGAAGTTTTTATATTTCTTGGTAAGACCTTGTGTTTCAATTACCGTTTGTTTTTGTTCTATCATAAAACTATTATACCATAAAATATTTAGCGCGTTTGAATCTCCGACCTTAGATAAGGATGGAGCCACCATATCCCTGTTTTCGGGGCAAAAGTGAACCCTAAATCAACAGACCAAAGCTTATCAATTTAGGAGGTTATTGTCGTGGTTGAGCGGCAATGCGGAATTTGTTTGAAATCCCATATCGCCACTCGATATGGTCGAGGTGACTGGATTCGAACCAGCGGCCCCTACGTCCCGAACGTAGTACTCTACCAAGCTGAGCTACACCTCGATGCTGTTTTATGCCTCCTTCGGACTCTTTTGTCGGCGAAAGAGGCAAATAGTTCAGCGGAAAACATTATATCAGAGCGAACGCCCTAAAGTCCATTCTTATTTCATGACTCAGCAGATTCGAGGAAGTCCTTCCCCTTGCAGCGGAACAAGCCGTCGTTTTCCGCCTACAGAGGTGATGAGCACCGGATGTTTTCCGGGAACACATTCGCCGATAATTTCAGCATTCTCCCCATAAGTACAGCTCTGCATTATTTTTTTTGCTTTTTCCGCATCTGCACCATCCACAATGAAGACGGCCTTTCCTTCATTGCCCATGTAGAGCGGTTCCAACCCCAACACTTTACAAAAGGAAGCGACCGAATCCTTGACGGGAAGGGTCTTTTCCCGTATCTGTAGTGCGCCATGGGTTTGTTCGGAAATCTCCGATAGAACAGTTGCCAGCCCACCTCGTGTAATATCACGCATGCCTCGAATGCGAACGTTTCCTGCCTTTAGCGCTTTCATCATCGAAACAAGTGGCGCGACATCGCTGCAAATATCATTTTCGATTTCCATACGTTGACTCAAAATACACGCATGATGGTCACCCAATGTGCCATTCAAAAGAATGGCATCGCCAACTTGTACCTGCCCAAAATCAAAAGGCTCTCCGTCTATTTCGCCGATACCCGCAGTATTGATAAAAAGACCGCCTCGACCCGAAACGACTTTTGTATCTCCCGTTACAATTTCTATGCCTGCTTCTTTCGCCGTTGCTTGCATGGAAACGCAAATGGATTCAAGCACATCCATGGGAAGTCCTTCTTCCAAAATAAAGCTCGCACTCAAATAACGCGGTAAACTGCCACTCGTCAGCAAATCATTTACCGTTCCGCATACGGCAAGCCGCCCGATATCGCCCCCGGGAAAAATGATTGGATCTACCACAAAACTGTCTGTCGTAAAAGCAATCTGTCCGGAAAGAGGAAGGACTGCCGCATCGTTCATCGCTGCATTCCATTCATTTCGAAAATACTTCATAAATAGACCGCGGATAAGGGCCGACGTTTGGTCTCCGCCACTTCCATGTGCCATCCTGATTTTTTCATTCATCGACATGACACCTCACCCCCGCCTGAAAAAGCATACCAGTTTGCACAACATCCTTCCGCCGATACCATACATGCACCAATGGGGTGAAGCGGGTCGCACAGACTCCCGTAAAGAGGGCATTCCGGAGGATTGATTTTTCCGGTAATGACCTCTCCACACCGACAACCCGAAGGAATAAAGACGTCTTCCGCTTCCGTCCATGGTATGGCAAGATGCGCATATTCCGCTCTTAATTGCAGCCCGGATGCCGAGAGCTTCCCGATACCGCGCCACACCGCATCGCAGGGCTCAAAGTATCGTTCCACTTTTTCCGCTGCCGTTGCCTGTGCATGCTCCCGCACAACACTCTTATACAGATTGACGGCACGAGCTTGACCGACCGAAATTTGCCTTGTAATTTCAAAAATTGCAGAAAGAATAGGAACCCCGTCAAACCCCGCAACAGCGAAAGGTTTTCGATGCTTTGCTGCCAAGGCTGAAAACGGTTCGAGACCGATTATGGCAGCCACATGTCCGGGCGCGATAAATCCGTCAATATCTTCCCCTTCGCACAAAGAAGAAAGCACGCCCGGCATCGTTTTGAGCGCAGAAAGCATTTTCACATTCTGAATATTCTTTGCCAAAATTTTCTCAAGGAGTGCCGCGTAAACGGGTGCTGTGGTTTCGAAACCGACCGCTGCAACGACAAACTGCGTGTCGGGTTGCTCTTTCGCCATGGTCAGTACATCGAAGGGAGAGTAGACGAACCGCGCGGCCCCGCCCGATGCCTTCGCCTCAGACAATGAACTTTTGGTTCCGGGAACCTTAAACATATCCCCAAAACTGATCACTTCGTGTTTTGGTCGAAACGCGCAGTCAACCAACGCATCAATGTATTGCGGAGAGGTTACGCAAACCGGGCAGCCCGGACCGGACACCAACCGAATATTGGGTGAGAGTAAGCTGTGAATGCCATTTTGCATGATTGCTGCGGTATGAGAACCACACACTTCCATAATCTTTACGGGACGGGAATAGTCACGTAATGTGTCGATCATTTTTTCGAGGTTCATATTCCGCTCAGACGCTCCAATTCCTCGAACAGCGCGACCATTTCTTCTGCTTCATCCATCGAGAGAATTTGCAATACACACCCTGCGTGGACCAAAACGGAATCGCCTACTTTAACCGGAATGAGGCTAATGTCAACAGTAAGCCGGTTTCCATTCAAGACGGCAACTGCCGTATTCTCTTCTTGATGGACTGTTTCAATTGTCATCGGTGCTGCAATACACATAAGGACTCCCTATCTTGATGATTCTATCATACCACTGTTTGCCCGAGTTTCGCTGCCACAACAAAGATCTGACCAAAAGCAATGCCTCCGTCGTTTGGCGGCACACGTCGATTGATGTAGACTTCCAAATCCTTTTGTTTGAGTGCGTTGAAACAAAGCTCCGTAAGTAAGGTGTTTTGAAAGACGCCACCGGACAGTACGACTTTTTTTGTATCTTTTTTTTCTGAGATAAGAGAGCACACATCGGCGACCATCTGCGCAATCGCTTCATGAAATCCAAGTGCATAGGCTTCGACATCTTTTTCGTGACAAACAGCAGCAGCCCTGAGAATCTTTTCATAATCAATGCGAATCATTTCACCCTGTTCTAAAATCTTGAATCGAAGGACCTTGCCTTCGCGCCGCTTCTCAAGACATGCCTCTGCAGCCTGCTGAAGCGCAATGGCGCATTGACCTTCATACGTATTCTCCCGGCAAAGACCCAGCAGCGCAGCAACCACATCAAAAAGTCTCCCCATGCCGGAGGATAAAAAACCCATCCCGACGCGAAGCGCACTCTGAATCAACGGAATATCGTCAGAGAGGTCTTCCGGTATTGCCATATCGATCCCGGAAAGATAACAAACCGCTGTCTTTGCTGCATCCTTTGCAGAATCGTCGCCACCAAGAATTCGTGTTTGGGCAAGCTGCGCAACGGATTGATAAGTGCCACCTTCGCAGCATAAAAATTCACCACCCCAAATAGACCCATCCTCTCCATACCCTGTGCCGTCAAACGCGACTCCGATTACCCGTTCATGAATTTTTTGCTCCGCCATCACAGAGGCAATGTGCGCGTGATGATGCTGTACCTGCATACAAGCCAATCCCCGTTTCGATGCCATATCCTGCGCAAATGCAGAAGAAAAATAGCGCGGATGCAGGTCACAGGCTGTGACGGTCGGATGCACAGAGAAAATTGTCTCAAGATCAAAAACCCCGTTTTGAAACCGCTCAAACACGGCTGTATCTTCCAAATCACCGTAATAGGCTGAACCATAAATCGCCCCCTCTCGATAGAAGCAAAAAGAAGCTTTTAAATCGCTCCCCGCAGCAAAGATTTCCGTTGCACTTCGATGCGATACGATTGGAGATTCCGGGGTCACGCGTATCGAAAGAGGTGCATAACCTCGTCCAATTCGCAAAAGCTGAGGGGCACCACAATTGATTGCAATAACGGAATCTTCTGCGGGACGTACAATTTTTCGGTCGTGATACAAAATACCGGAAATTTGATGTTCATGCATCGCATAGAACGACAAGGCTTCCTCATCTTCATAGAGGATCGGACGTCCGCTTGCATTCGCACTTGTCAGAACCAACGCCGAAAGTTGGCGCAACAGCAATACGTGCAATGCCGTATAAGGCAGGAAGCAGCCACACCGCTTGTTTCCTCGGAGCACATCTTCCGTAAAAGGATTCGTATCTTCTTTGAGGCGCAGCAGTACAATGGGTTTCTCAATCGAATGAAGAAGTGACTCTTCGTCCACGTTCACCCGACAAATCTTGCGAATCTGCTCAAGATCCGAAAACATCACGGCAAAGGGTTTTGTCTCTCGATCTTTGATCGTCCGAAGACTGCGCGTCGCCACCGTAGAATACGGCGAAGCTGCAAGGTGGTATCCACCCACACCCTTTATGAGCACAACAGCGTTCTCCGATAAATCTTGCACGCAGGCAGAAAACGCATCATCGCCAAAAAGATCAACGCCCTTTGACCGATAACGCAAGACGGGACCGCATACGTCACAGCATAGGGTCTCCGCGTGGAATCTTCGATCTTCCGGTGTTGTATATTCCTTCGCACAATCATCGCACATCACAAACGCGTCCATCGACGTGTTTTGGCGATCGTATGGCAAACTCTTGGCAACGGTAAACCGGGGACCGCAAACCGTGCAGTTGTTGAAATAGTGCGCATACCTGCGCCCCTCCTGCGCCAATTCCGCTTCGCATTGTGCACAAATGGCAACGTCGGGAAGAATCTCTCCTGCCCTTTGCGTTTCGTCACTTTGTTCGATGAAAAAAATAGGGAATTCCTTGCCGACGGTTCGTTCTTCGCGAATGCGGACGACCTTGTCGATTCGGGCAAGTGGAATCATCGTTGCCGTGTCAGCAACGGCAGAAACAAATGCCTCTACAGAGGAAGCACTTCCTTCCGCGAGAATCTCTGCCATCCCTCCGGAATTTCGGACAAACCCGCGAATATCATGCTGAACGGCAAGTCGATAGATATGAGGTCTGAATCCGATGCCCTGAACGCGCCCTTCTACAAATATTTTTTCCCGGATCGTTCCAGAATCCATTCTGCTGCCTCCCGAAATCCCTGCCCGGTTTTTCCGCAGACCTGGAGAATTGGTGCATCCGGATTAAGCCTTCGAACGCCCGCGGAGAAATAATCGATATCGAAATCTACATAAGGCAGTAAGTCTATCTTGTTGAGTAAAATGAGGTCTGCTTTTTCAAATGCAAGTGGATATTTGTATGGCTTATCACTACCTTCCACAACGGTGGGAATGAGAAGCTTGATGTGCTCTCCAATCAGAAACTCTGCGGGGCATACCAGATTCCCAATGTTTTCGACAAACAGAAACCCTTCCTTAAATTCAGGAAGAATCGATGTAATCTGTGGCGTTTCCAGATGGCAGGCGCCTTCCGTATTAATCTGCACCGCGGGAATCCCGGAATCGCGCATTTTAACGGTATCGATATCGGACTCGATATCGCCCTCAATGACAAAGGACTGCTGCGGAAGCAACGGAATCAGATTCAAAAGGCAAGTCGTCTTGCCCGCACCCGGAGACCAGAGAATATTGATGAAGAAGACCCCGTCGCCACTGAGCTTTTGGTTGAACTCGCCCGCCAGTCGCTCATTTTGATTCAATACATTTTCATAAATATCTACTTTTGTTGACATTCTTACATCTCCTTAACGACACGAAATTTCAAGTGTCACGTGCATGTTCGAGAACATCGCTGATCGTGAATTTTGTCCATCTGCGTTTGTCACATTAGGCTATCTATTTCGAACCGTCATTCGACAATTCTATATATTTTACATAAAATTCTCTGCCTGTGTCTGTTGGAATCCCGCTTCCGCCACATCCTTCTTTCGGACAATCGAATGAAAATGGTTTTTTGACGAAGCGCGTTCCACATCGATCACACTGTAGCTGAGCCGGAATTCGCTCAACGGTGAGTTCTGTTTTTTCGCAAGCAGTTCCCATTGCGGCTGCCTCAAAACAGAGCTTCAGGGACTCAAATAAATACCCGCAACGGTCACCCATAACCAAATGAATCTCCGTGGCACGATCGGCACCGTTTTCTTGCGCTTTCTCAAGTGCAATCTCCAGAATTCGCGCAGCTGCCGGAAATTCATGCATTCACGAGGGACTCCACCGATTGCTCTGTCATCGCAGCAGGCGCTACATTGACCATTTTCAAACATTTTTTAGGACAATTTGTGACGCAATTTGCACACTGAATGCACCCGGATCGATCAATGGACCATGTTTTCTCATCACGTATTACATCGATTACGCCCGCCGGGCATTTTTTCACGCACATGCCACAAAAAATACATGCCTCGATATCGTTTTCAATGATTCCGCGATATATCTCACCGTACTCCATCGGTGCGGTTGGAAACTTTACCGTAGCCGGCGCTTTAAAGAGACTACGAAGTGCGGTTTTAATCATCGGTGCATTAAAGAAACGTCTACGCATTACTCTTACCTCTCACAGCAGCTGATGCAGGGATCAATCGTCAATACCAAAATCGGGACATCCGCCAGTTCAACACCTTTCAGCAGGTTGAGCAGAATCGGGATGTTTGCAAAAGTAGGCGTGCGCATACGCATTCTCTCTAAGAATTTTGTTCCATTTGCACGGATATAGTAAACGACCTCGCCACGGGGTTGCTCCAAACGAGCAAAGTACTCGCCATCCGGGAACCCCTTCACCGGGGCATCGATTGTTGTGTCTTTCGGGATGAGGTCAATTGCATTAACGATCATATCGATGGAATTAAAGATCTCTCGAATTCGAACCTTCGTACGCCCAAGACAGTCGCCGGAAGTTTCTGTAATGACCTTAAACCCAATCTCCTTATACACATTGTAGCCGAGCGTTCTGCAGTCCATCTCGATCCCACTCGCACGCGCCATGGGTCCGACCGCCCCAAAATTATGGGCATCTTCCGGGCTCACGTAACCGAGTCCGGACATTCGGTTTCGCACCGTTGCATCGTCAATGAATATCGTTAGCACTTTATTGAGCTCTTCTCGCATACCGAGCAATGTTTCACGAATGAAGGCAAGTTTTTCCGCACTGATGTCCTTGCGCACACCGCCAACTTTACACACCGAAAAGATGACCCTTCCGCCTGTCGTCATATCGAAAATATCCAGGATGGTCTCACGTAACCGCCAACAATGCATGAACAGATTTTCAAATCCGAGCGCATCTGCCGCAAGTCCAAGCCAAAGCAGGTGGCTGTGTACGCGCGATAGCTCGCCCCAGATGGCACGCAAAAACTCTGCACGCTCCGGAACCGTAATGCCCATCACGTTTTCAACGGCCATGCTGTAGCCCATTCCATGTTTAAAACTGCAAATACCGCAAATGCGTTCCGCAACATAGACATAGTCTTGAAAATCTTTGACTTCTACGAGCTTTTCCAATCCTCTATGAATAAACCCAATAGAAGGTATCGCTTCAACGACCCATTCATCTTCCAGAACCAAATCTAAATGAATCGGTTCCGGTAAAACAGGATGCTGCGGACCAAAGGGTATGAGCGTTCTATTTCCCATGTGATTATGACCTCTCCTCTTTTTTCGGTGCCGTCTTCATCGGTCTTTTCGGCTTTTCAGGTGCAATTTCATCCGCTTCTTCGGGTGCTTTTGCAAAGGGTGTCGGCTTGGCTATCTTATAGAAGGTTCCTTGAAAATCAAGGCTAATATTCGCAATCTGAACACCAAAAAGTTCTTTGATTTCGTTTTCATATAAAAATGCATAGGGATAAATACCGGTAATGCTTTCAACCGGAACACCTTCTTCCGGATAAATCCTCAGGTTTTCCATCTCTTGATCGCGCACAAAACTATAAATCAAGAAAAGTCGATCGGAATAAGCCGCATGCATCTGGCACAGCCGCCAACCTTCGGATTTTTTCTCCGTAACGACCAACGTCAATTCCGCTACACTTGAAAGGTCACGCACCTTTTGCGTTTCGCTCATCTCGATATCCTTTCCGCTTCTCTTCCAAAATCCCGAGGGCCTTTACAACCCCGCCGATAATCGATTCCGGACGCGCAGCGCAGCCGGGCACATAGACGTCTACAGGAATCACTTTCCCGATACCGCCCTGTATATTGTAACACTCTCGAAAGATTCCGCCTGTCGCCGCACACGCGCCGATGGCAACAACGGCTTTCGGCTCCGGCATCTGATCATATAGCGTTTTCACCACCGTGATATTCTGCTCGTTTACGCCCCCCGTAATCAGAAAAATATCTGCATGCTTGGGGTTTCCGGTATTGATAATACCAAAACGTTCCACATCAAAACGTGGTGTAAGACACGCCAAAACTTCGATATCACAGCCATTGCAACTTGATCCGTCATAATGCAAAATCCATGGAGATTTTTGTATTGCA
>JAITTH010000104.1 GCA_031287295.1 Eubacteriales Family XIII. Incertae Sedis bacterium | reverse complement strand
ATTCTTCAATTCTAGTGTATTTAGGAACGATCAACTCGCCATTTTCAGTATAAGGCACTGGACCATAATCTTTGGCTCTAACTCCGTTCACGTATTTGGCAATACTATACTCAACGATTTCGCCTTCTTTGAGTGGCGGATCAAAAACCAGAGGATTCGCTTCCCCCGGCAAGTCAATTCCGGTATATTTTGTTACACCAAAAAGTTCCAAATATTGATAGAAGCGCGCGTATCCGATTGCCTGCGCAGCTTCGACCATCGTTGGGTTACAAGAATTTGCCACACCCTGTGTGAGCGTCTGCTGTCCATGTCCGTTCGGATAGATGTGACATTGAATGGTACGGTCTTCCACTCGGACGGAACCATCGCAATAGTAAACGGGGTCCTCCGGAACCGCGACACCCGTTTCCAAAGCAATTGCAGCCGTAAGAAGCTTGAACACAGAACCCGGCTCATAGGTATCGCTCACTGCGGAGTTGCGCCAAATATTTTTTATGGCATAGTCAACCTTTTCGGACTCCGTCAACTTATTATAGGCCTCCATTTTTTCTTCGCTTAAGCCGACCGGCTTGTAGGCATCGTTTGGGTCGTACTCCGGGTAGTTGCTCATCGCAAGGACATCTCCGGTTTTGGGGTCGAGCACGATGGCCTGAACCCGATCCGGCTCTGTGCGCGCATAGGTCTCTGCAACAATTCGCTCGACAAAGTATTGCACGGTCTCATCAATGGTCAAAACAACATTCAAACCATCTTGATTGGAATAGGTAAGTTCACCCCCGGATGAAAGTGGGTTGCCCATGCTGTCGGTCTGCGCAATCGATCTGCCCACCTGTCCCTGTAAAATGCTGTCGTATTCATATTCGATTCCGTTACGCCCGTACCCATCGGCATTCACACCCCCAAGGACGTGTGACGCAAAGGCGCCCATCGGATAGTGTCGTGTTGAATCACGCTCAAGTTCGATGATGGTCAGCTCTTCTTCGGCAATTCCTTCTTGTATTTTTTCTGCCTTCGCTTTCGGCACATCCGAAGCAACCCTCACACGAAAGGCATCGGTATCGGTAGCCTCTTCTAAGCTCTTTTTTTCAACACCGAGAATTTCGGCGAGCAAATCAATGGAAAGCGGACGTTGTTCTTCCCATTTTTTTAAATCGCTTTTTTCAGAATCGTAAGGCAGTAGACGAAGATAGATGCGGTAGCTGTCTGTGCTTACCGCAAGTTCCTTCATGTTGCGATCGAGGATGCGCCCGCGGTGTGGCGAAATGATTTCATCTTTGGTTTGCGACTCTGCCGCAAGCACGCCATATTTTTCTGTCGCAATGACTTGGATGTAGCCGATACGGAAAATCAAAACGGTAAACAAAAGAACAATCGCAAGAAAGGCGACAAACCATCGTTTTCTCGTTGTGTATAAACTCGTTGCGGCCTTTCCGCCGGGTTCCTTGTTCATTCCCCTTCACTTTCCATAGTCTCTGTCGAAACCGGTAATACAATGTCTTTCACATAGACGATCTGTGTGTTATCCGGATAAATCATGCCGAGTTCCCCGCCCGCACGATCCGAGACAAAGGCAACACTCTTGTTTTGTTCCAACTCGACGTTCAGGTTGTATATTTCGTCCTGCACGCGTGTGATTTTTGAATTCGTCTTGTTGATGTCGCGCTGTATTTCCGCACAATATGCACTCAAAAAAATCATTCCGAAAAACACAATGACAAGCACTATGACCCCGAGCACCAATCCTGCTTGTTTTCGCCTTTCCGCTGCGGACTTATAGGGCACACGCTTCGGACGAACCGCTTCTCGCTCGTTCTCATCCGCCCAACGGTCGTCGTAAGGCAATTCATATTCTCGATCATAATCCCAATCTCTGTATCTGCGACCGGGTGCGGCATAGCCGTCGGAATAGGCAAAGGACCCTGCATAGGTATCCTCTTCTTCGGGCGCGTACGCTCGGCTACGAAACGCATAAGCAGACTCATACTGCGAAGCAGAACGATATTGCTTGTTCAGTTGTTTCGCAGCTACGGCCATTTAAGTTCCCTTCTTTTCTACGATTCTTAACTTGGCGCTTCGTGCGCGCGGATTCTCCTCAAGTTCATGACTTCCTGCTATGATCGGTTTCCGGTTCACTCGTTTTACATCTCCGACTTTTCCGCAAACACACTGCGGTAAGCCGGGCGGGCAAGTACAGGGATTTTCCCTGTCGCGGAAGATATCTTTTACGATGCGATCTTCCAATGAATGAAATGTAATAACGGCGAGTCTCCCTCCGGGAGCAAGCGCATCGATCCATGCACCAACACCTCGCTGAAGAGATCCCAACTCGTCATTCACCTCAATGCGCAATGCCTGAAACGTGCGCTTTGCGGGATGGGGACCATCCCGCCTCGCCGACGCCGGTATTGCGGCCTTTATCACTTCTGAAAGCGTACCCGTTGTACAAATCGGTCTCTTCTTGCGTTCTCGTACAATAAACTGCGCAATTCTTGATGCCCACCGTTCTTCACCGTATACGCGGATAATCCGTGTAAGATCTTGCTCGCTATACGTTGCGACGACATCGGCAGCGTTGAATCCGTTTTCCTCTGCATTCATTCGCATATCGAGGGGACCATCCTGCATATAGGAAAACCCCCGCTCCGGTTTGTCCAGTTGGTAGGACGATACGCCCAAGTCCAACATGGCACCGTCAAAGCCTCTTTGAAACTCCGATCCGCGAATTTCTGTAATGGCGTCGAAATTTCCGTGAACAAAAACTTTCTTACAAAGGAAAGGTCTCAATCTTTCCTCTGCTGCAACCAGAGCTTCCCGATCTCGATCAATGCCCAGAAATACGCCGCTTTCTTTTAATTTTTCGCACACGGCAGAGGCATGTCCCCCACCTCCGAGTGTGCCGTCTGCATAGGTTCCGCCTGCCTTCACTGCCAACGCATCTAACGTTTGGGTCAGTAAGACAGGGACGTGCTCATAACTCACGGTTTTACCCTGTAATGTAATGTCTGCTTTCTAAGTGCTTTTATGTCTTTTTTTAGAATGTCTTCCATGTGAGCCGAGTGATCTTGTTTTGCCCAAATCTCAATACGATTTGAGAAACCGATGTTTTCCATTTCTTTTACGATGTTCGCGTGGTCAAGGAACTTTTGCGGAATCGTAATGCGACCTTGTGCGTCGATATCGCATTCGTAAACAGAACTGTAAAAATAGAATTTTACTTTTGCAGCTGCGTCATCTTCATCCGGAAGTGGTACAATGTATTCCTTAACGTAAGCATCGTAATCTTCCACAGAAAAGAGGTAAACACATGGATCAAAGCCATTCACCAATACGCAGCGCTCGCCGAGTAGCGGTCTGAACTTCGCCGGAAGAATGCATCTGCCCTTTCCGTCTATGGAGTTGGAATAGTTTCCTCTGTACATTGTGATTCGTGGATGTCCCTTAATGGCCACTGCGATCCGATCGAGCAGCCCTCTTTTTCACTCTTATTTCTTCCAATTTACTCTTATCTATTCCACTTGTCCAGAATCTATTTGGTTTTTTTGACCTTGTCTCCTTGTTTTTTGTGTGATTTTTGATTCACGGAATTGTTAAATTTCAATTTCACCCAGATATGGCGGAAAACACTCGTTCACACACAAAATATAGTGCCCACATAGGACAAAGTAATAAAACGCCGCAGATGGGCAAATTTCACGATTCGCTATGTTCTCGCCTCACCGTACTCACAGGTACGCATTCGTCCTGCGGCTTTGCTTGTTCAAAAAGCGAAATCCTCCTATAATAAATAACATCTGACTTAAGCGAAAGGAGATTGCTCCTAGGCGAAAGAGGCAGTCAGAATATTTTCCATATTCGAAGAGGTTCAGTGGAGGTACGTCGTGTACAATGAAACAAGAAGAGCCGCATGGGTCGAGGTTGATCTCGGCAATTTGCGTGAAAATTATAAAACAATTCAATCCCTTGCCGGTGGAAGCAAGATCATCGGCTGCGTCAAGGCAGATGCTTATGGACATGGCATCGTAAAAGTCTCATGGGAATTGGTTAAGGAGCGCGTCGATTTTCTCGGCGTTGCAACACTTCCGGAAGCTGTCGCCCTTCGCACAGCGGGCATTCGTGTACCCATCATCTTGCTCAGTCCTACGCCACGAGGCAATGTGAAAGACGTTCTCGATCTCAG
>JAITTH010000089.1 GCA_031287295.1 Eubacteriales Family XIII. Incertae Sedis bacterium | reverse complement strand
CAGCTTCGCCAAAGACAAAACATCGTAAGCGGAGAGCGTGGTGATGAGCAAAGATGGCAAAGGGAAGATTTTCAAGAAGGCGACAAAGTGGTTCACGCAAAGTTTGGAGAAGGTCTTGTGCTTGAGACAGGACCGAAATCCGTGACGGTCATGTTCGGCAGTGTAGGGAAGAAAAAACTTGCGCTGGATATTGCACCCTTGGAGAAAGTGAAATGAAGCCACAGAACGAAAAACGAGAGCGGATGGAAGCCCTCATCAAGATTTTGAAGGAAGCTTCGGTCTCTTATTACGAAAACAACATAGAAATGATGCCGAACATTCACTACGATGCGCTCTACGATGAGCTCCTTGCACTCGAAGCAGAAACCGGCTTTGTCTTTCCGGGCAGCCCGACCGAACAAGTAGGAGCAGCGCCCCTGAACGAGTTTGAAAAAGAGAGACATTCCACGCCCATGCTGTCGCTCGACAAGACAAAAAAAATAGAAGATCTTGAAAGCTTCCTTGGCGGGGAAAAAGGACTTCTCTCGTGGAAGTTGGATGGACTTACCATCGCGCTCACTTACGAAAACGGTTTCCTGAAAAAGGCGGTTACGCGCGGAGATGGAACAATCGGGGAAGTGGTGACGGAAAATGCGCGTGTCTTCGAGAATCTCCCCAAAGAAATTTCCTTTCCGGGTCTGCTCGTATTGCGTGGCGAAGCGGTTATACGCTATTCGGATTTTGAAAAAATCAATGCGGAAATCGAAGAAGAAAGCGCAAAATATAAAAACCCGAGAAATTTATGCAGCGGAAGTGTTCGACAACTAAACAGCAAGGTTACCGCAAAGCGACACGTTCGGTTTTATGCCTTTTCCTTGGTCTCTGCCACGGTTTCGGACGAAGCTGAGATTCCAACGCCTGATTTTGGAGACTCTCGCGAAAAGCAGGCGCGCTTTTTGGAAAATCAAGGGTTTGAAATTGTACCGTATGTCGTCGTGACGAAGGAGACCGTAGCCGATACCGTAAAAGATTTTTCACGTCAAACGGCTGAAAATGACATGCCGTCAGACGGACTCGTGTTGCTTTATGATGGCATATCCTATGGGCAAAGTTTGGGAAGAACGGCAAAATTCCCTCGCGATGCCATTGCGTTCAAATGGACAGACACGCTTGTGGAGACGACGCTCACAGAGGTCGAATGGAGCACCTCACGAACAGGACTCATCAACCCGGTTGCGGTATTTGCGCCGGTAGAAATTGAAGGAACCACCGTAAAACGTGCGTCTTTGCACAACCTTAGCATCATAGACGAACTTGCACTTGGCATTGGCGATCGCGTGCGGGTGTACAAAGCAAATATGATTATTCCGCAGATTGAAACAAATTTGACGCAAAGCGGAGACTTGCCGATTCCAAGCACAGGCCCGGCCTGCGGAAGTCCAACACAGGTGGATGAAAACGGTGGTGTGAAATCGCTGCGCTGCACAAACGTGAACTGCATGGCGCGTAAAGTCCGTACACTTTCTTATTTTGTGGGAAGAAAAGCATTGAACATTGAAGGACTCTCCGAACAAACCTTGGAGAAATTCGTAGGCGTGGGACTTATCCGTGAACGCGCGGATATCTTTAAGCTTTCACAGGCGAAAGATCAGATCGTCGAAATGGAAGGCTTTGGGGCGCGCTCTTTTGAGAATCTCATGAAGGCAATCGAGGTCGCGCGCAATACAGAACCGGCAAGACTTTTGGTGAGCCTTGGCATTCCGGGAATCGGAGAAGCAAATGCCAAAGAAATCTGTCGAAGATTTGCTTTCGACTGGCAGCGTATTGCCGAGGCGTCCAAAGAAGAACTGATCGAAATCGAAGGAATCGGAGAAATTCTTGCAGAGAACTATGTTTCTTGGTTTGCAGATGCGGAGAATGCACAACAGACAGAGCATATTTTACAGGAAATCGATTGGACAGAGCGCGCAGAGCCCGCCGATTCTTCGGAGGCTTTACGCGGGCTTACCTTTGTGATTACAGGGGCGTTAGAAACCTATCCAAACCGGGAGGCTCTAAAAGCAGTGATCGAGGCAAACGGAGGGAAAGTCGTCGGCTCGGTGAGTGCAAAGACAGATTTTTTGATTAACAATGACCTGACGTCAGCATCTTCAAAGAATAAAAAAGCACGCGAGCTCGGCATTCCCATCCTTTCGGAAAAAGAGTTCGGAGAGAAGTTATGAAAATTGGGAAATTAGAAAACGACCTCCTGAAAAGGATTGTGTTCAGCAAAATCCAATTTCGCAGGGAGGAGGTGTTGACGCGACCGGGCATCGGGGAAGACTGCGCCGTGATTGATTTTGGCGCTTACGACTGTGTGTTGTCTACGGATCCCATTACGGCTGCTGCCGATAGCATCGGAAAGCTGGCGGTTCATGTTTCTTGCAACGACATTGCCTCAAATGGCGTGCAGCCACTAGGCGTTTTGCTTACAGTGCTTTTGCCACCGGAAACAACAGAGGCACAGATTGAGATTCTTATGGAGCAAGCGGCATCGGCTGCGGAAGACATCGGTGTAGAGATTATAGGGGGACACACGGAGATTACAGAGGTTGTGCGGCAGCCCGTCATCGTCTCCACGGCGGTGGGGCGAAAACTTCGAACAGACACGGAAGATAACGCGTTTGTTCCCGGAGACCGGATTCTTGTGACGAAGCAGCTTGGCTTGGAAGGATCCGCGATTCTTGCTGCGGAGCATTCCGAAAAGCTGAAGGGCATTCTTACGGAAGAAGAGATTGCCCATGCGGCATCCATGTTGAAATCCATCAGCGTTGTGAAAGAAGGCATTTTCGCAGGGGAAATCGGTTTTCGTGCAATGCATGACATTACGGAAGGTGGCGTTATGGGTGCTATTTGGGAAATTTGCACAGCACACGAAACGGGTGCCCTAATATCCCTCGATAAGATTCCCTTCGATCCGGTAACGATAAAGCTCTGCGAAGCCCTTCATTTAGATCGATACAGGCTTATTTCAAGCGGGTCTATGTTAATCGTTGCAGCGCCCAAAAAAGCTTTGCAAATTGCAGCGGTTTGCAAAGAAGAAGGCATTGATGTTACCGAAATAGGGGTGGTTACCGAAGCGAATTCCGGAATTTGTGCGGTTGATTCGTCCGGGGGCGATCGTCCTTTTTTAATTCTGCCACCGGAAGCCGATGAGATTTACAAAGTAAAAAAATAGCACCCGAAAGGGACCGCTGGAAGCCGTTTGATTCCTTTGTCATATGGGGCGAAAGAAGTGAAGCAAAAGAACATTCTGATACGAATTGAATATGATGGAAATGGATTTTCAGGGTGGCAAATTCAGCCGGATCGGCGCACGGTACAAGGAACGCTGGAGGATGTTCTTTCGCGCGTCTGCGGGGAGGAAATTCACATTAACGGCACATCCAGAACCGATGCCGGCGTCCACGCGTATGGACAATGCGCAAGCTTTTCCGGTACGTTTGGCATTCCGACAGATCGCATACCCATTGCAGCCAACCATCTGTTCCCCGACATCAAGATTACATCGGCGGAAGAAAAAGATTCGGAATTTCATGCACGCTTTTCCGCGGTGGGAAAGACCTATCTGTATCGGATTTCTGTTTCGGACACCCCCGACATATTTATGCGCAATTACCGTTATCAGTTGAAGGATGCGTTGGATGCAGGTAAGATGATAGAAGTGGCAAAAGCGTTGGAAGGAACACACGATTTTTCCGCCTTTCATTCTTCGGGAAGCAATGAGCCGGAAACGGCGGTGCGGACGATCCACAGAATAGACATGATAGAATATGCCGATCGAGATACGAAAGGCATGCCGACGGTTGAGTATGAGATTCGCGTGACCGGAGATGGATTTTTGTATCATATGGTACGCATCATTGTCGGGACATTGACGGAAGCGGGTGTCGGCGAATTCTCGGTGGAGAAGGCAAAAGAAGCCTTGCTTTCCGGGAAAAGAGCCTGTGCAGGACATACCGCGCCAGCGTCCGGATTATGGTTGGAAAAGATATATTTTGATGAGATAGAGGTAAGTTCGTGACTGAGAATCCGGAAGTCTCAGAGGGTCTTCGAAAGTTCATTGATTCTGCCCCGGTATACATATACGTGGTGGATGCAACTACCGATGAGATTCTCATGGTAAACAACTATTATACGAAAATGCTCGGTGTCGCACGGGAAAGAATGGAAGGACGGCGATGCTGGGAATTTGTCATGGGAAGCGACGGCAAAGCCTGTCGAGATTGCCCCCGGAGTGCAGAAGACAAAGAAACAAGCATTACAGACGCCTTGCCCAATACGATAGAAGCCTTCAATCCGACACTTGGCATATGGGTTCGTGGCATTGGGCAAGCGATAGAGTGGGTGGACGGAAGGCGTGCCCATATCATTACCGCCATTGATACGAGTAATGAAAAAATGTTGCGTGAAGAGCTTTCGCACCTTGCCTATTTTGACCGCGCGCTCGACATTCCGAATCGAATTAGGCTCGAACGAGACCTGGGGGAACGTCCCGAAGGAAATTATTGCATCATCGCGTACGATATTATTTCCATGCGTTATTTGAACGATGCCTATGGACGGACGATCATTGATGCGTTTATGCGGGAGATCGTTCGATGGATTATGGATTTTCGCCTCCAGAATTTTCAAATCTATCGCATAGACGGAGATAGTTTTGCCATTTTGTTCGATTATGCGGACATGATGAGCGCGAGTGGTTTGGCCGATCGCATTTTCGAACGGTTTTTAGAACCATGGCGGATCCGGGCACAGGGAGAGACGGTTTCTTTTTCCTGTAAAGTGTCGCTATGCGTATTGGATGGGCGAATGAACCTCGGAGATCCGGAATCCATTCTTTCTCACATTGAGCGGACGTTGGTTGTTTCAAAAGAGACAGGGTCCGTCGCCGTTTACGACAAAACGTTGGACGATATTCTTCGCAGAGAGCATGCCTTGGAAATCAGCTTGAAAAATTGTATTGCAGATAACATGAAGGGTTTCGAAGTATATTTTCAGCCGATTGTGAGCGCGACAGATGGGGTATGGAAGGGCGTTGAGGCGCTCTGTCGCTGGGATAGTCCTGAGTTTGGTCGCATTCCGCCTCTCGTCTTTATTCGAATGGCAGAACAAATCGGACTCATCAACGCCATCGGATACTGGGTGTTGGATCAGGCGCTGCGCGTTTGTTCGGAGTTCGAATTGCATCAACGCGACGGATTTTTCCTCGACGTAAACCTTGCGCCATCGCAAATGTCCGACGAATCGCTGATCGCAAAAATAATCGTTGCCCTACAGAAGTACAGCTATCCGGGCAATAGCTTGATCTTAGAAGTAACGGAAAGCGAAGAGGTTGACGCCACCGAATATTCCAGCGTGATCATCGAACGGCTCAGAGCGCTCGACATTCGTTTGGCCTTGGACGATTTTGGCACAGGATATTCGAATTTCAACAATCTAAAACGAATGCCCGTAAGCTATTTAAAAACAGAAAAACAATTCATCGACAATATTGTGACGGATGGCTATCAACAGTACTTATCTTCTATCCTTGTGCAGCTTTCCCATATGGCCGATATGAAGCTCATAGCAGAGGGCGTAGAGACCGTGGAGCAGCTCAGGGAAGTCATGAAGAACGGAACCGATTTTTTCCAGGGCTACTTATTCTCCGTACCGCTCAAAAAAGAAGAATTAAAAGCGAATATCGATTACTTCAACAAGGTAGACCCTTTCTTTGCACAGGTTCACAACGAATATAGGCAGAAGACACCCGAAGAACAGGAAGGAAACACAAAGTGAATGAGAAGGTCATGAAAAGGATTGGGAAAGAAATCTTGTTGCTCGACGGAGCAATGGGAACGCAACTTCAAGCAGCCGGTTTTGGAGAAGAAGGAATTCCCGAAGCCCTGAATATAGAAAATTCGGAATTGATTCAGAGCATCCATGCAGCGTATCTATCGGCGGGAAGCGATATCATCACAACCAATACCTTCGGAGCAAATCGGCTCAAAACAGAGGCGGCGGGGTATAAGGTTTCCGATGTTATCCATGCTGCGGTGCGTAATGCAAGAGAAGCCATCAAAGCGTCCGGGAAAAAAGCGTACATTGCGCTCGATATCGGACCGACAGGCAAGATGATTGATTTATTAAGCGGCATCAGCTTCGAGGATGCCTACGAACTTTTCCGCGAGCAAGCCGTTGCCGGAGAGGTTGCGGGCGCGGACCTCATTCTCTTTGAGACCTTTGGAGATCTTTCGGAATTAAAGGCAGGGATTCTTGCGGCAAAGGAAAATACACAGCTACCGATTTTTTGTTCGTTGACCTTCCAGGAAGATGGACGTACGCTCATGGGCGCAGATGTCCAAACGGCGGTGTTTTCCCTGCAAGATATGGGACTCGCTGCCATCGGAATCAACTGTTCCCTGGGACCAAAGGAAACCTTTCCGCTTTTTGAGCAAATGGCATCTATCGCAAAAATCCCGGTTTTTGTGCAACCAAACGCAGGATTGCCAAGACAGGAAGGCGATCAGACGGTTTTTGATGTAGATGTGGCATCCTTTCTCGAAAATATGAAGCAGATGCTAGACGTGGGTGCGGCAGTGGTTGGTGGCTGCTGGGGCACGACGCCGGCGTATATCGCAGCGTTGCGTGAGGTTTTGGATGCTGCGCCCAAGGGGGCAAATCCGTCTCCCTTTCCTGCCCTAAACAAGGATTGGGTTCGGGAGAAAATAGAGTCAGCATATCCGTCATGTTGTAGCCTGACTCGGTCTGTAGGCCTCGGCAATCGCGTGCGCATTATCGGGGAGAGAATCAACCCGACAGGGAAAAAACTTCTAAAGCAAGCACTTGTGGACGGGAAGTATGAATATGTGGAAGACGAAGCCGTTGCCCAGCTCCATGCGGGTGCCGACATCATCAATATCAATGCAGGATTGCCGGATATTGATGAAGGGGAAGCACTTTCGGAGATTGTAAAACGCCTTTCGAAGCGCGTGAACATGCCCCTGATGATCGATTGTAAAGTGCCGGAATATCTTGAAGCTGCGGTGCGTGCGTGCAGAGGAAAACCCATCATCAATTCCGTAAGCGGCGAACAGGAAAACATGGACGCGGTGTTTCCCATCGTCCAGAAATACGGGACGGCGGTGATTGCGCTTACACTTGATGAAAAGGGTATTCCCAAAACCGCAGAAGATCGAATCGATATTCTGAAAAAAATAATAAAAGAAGCCAAAAAATATGGCATCACAAAAGACCGAATTATCGTAGATCCCTTGGCGCTGACCGTTTCCGCCGAAGCGGCAGGTCTGCAAGAAACCATGCGCGCGCTTCGTATGGCGAAAGATACTTTTGGCGTGTGTACAACACTGGGTGCCAGCAACGTTTCCTTCGGTCTTCCGGTACGGCCTCTTTTGAATGGTGCGTTTCTTTCTATGGCAGTGTATGCCGGACTTGACGCTCCGATTACCGATCCAACGGTGGAATCTTACATGGATGCGATTCGGGCTGCAGAGGTCCTCACCGGGAAAGATGCCGGGGCAGACGATTTTATCTGGTATGCCAAACGAAAAAGTGCAGATGTCTCGGAAGGGAGCAGCAGCATTACTTCTTCGAACCCATCGGTGGTGCCGGAGTTGAGCGAGATTATCCTTGGGGGATTTGAGGACAAGGCGGTACAGGCAACGGAAATTCTCCTCAAAACAAAAACACCCCTTGAAATTATCGATGATGTGATTGTGCCAACGATGGAACAGAGCGGAAAACTGTACGAAAAAGGAACGATATTCCTTCCGCA
>JAITTH010000059.1 GCA_031287295.1 Eubacteriales Family XIII. Incertae Sedis bacterium | reverse complement strand
AAACCAAACCGTGTCAAGGGATTCTTGCCGTTTTGTCCCAAATCTCTGATTTTAGCTGCCCTTACAAAGTCCATCTTCTCAGTTCCTCGCACGCTCTCTTCCGTGCTCACAAACCAGGTCTTAAGCTAAAGGGGATTGCTCCTTTAGCTTACCATCAGGTGAATCCCTCAATCTTGAACCTAACCCAATTCACGTAAATGAATCGCCGATAGGTGTCACGCGGAGATTTTGCCTGACGCAAAAATATTATATCCTTTATCCCTTAATTTTCCAACCCTGTAACGCGGATTTAACAAAATGTTTCCTTTGTCACATGAGGCTTATTACTAAATTTATTCTTTTTGCTCTTAATGAGTTCTATCGTTTCCTGTTCCGACTGTACAAATGCTTCACGCTCGAGCAAGGTTTATTATTCTGAGTTGAGAGTGGTTGTTTTCAAAGTCCATTCAGGTGCCTTTTTTGAACCTACATTTTCAATCAACTCATTATTCTTCATTTTGGTAAGAAGATTCCCTACTTTTCTAACTTTCTTTTCTTTGGTCGGAAATGCTTCAAGCTTTGGAATGAGTAATGCATTAATCTGTTTCCGTGTCGCTATCCCGTTTTTTTTGACTAAGCCAATAACTAAATCGATGTAGTAGTCATCAGAGTGTACCTTTACATCAGCACCATTTGTGAGTTCTATCGTTTCCTGTTCCGACTGTACAAACCGATAACCTGGATGGTTGCCGACAATCAATCCTTTTTCCTTTAGTGGCTTTGCTTCATCTCTTGTGACTGGAATGCATTTTTGAATGTTGTCCAGCGTTACAATTTCGCCAAGGCTAAGCTCGGGATGGTCAATTAATATGGCTGCGTAGTTTGCATCAAGCGGTTCTCCATATATCGTCAGTCCAACCTGATTGGGTGAAGAAATATCATAATCAGGAAGAGGCAAATAATTATCCGCCTGTCTTTGGTATATATACTGCACGCCGGAACCAATCGTATCAATCATATTTAGATTTACCATGAACTTAACCAATAAATCGTTGCGATAAGAATTTGCAGACCTATGCGCTAATACATAATCCAATGGATTCCCAACAAAGAAATCTCCAGCATTCATAAAAATCAATTTGTTACTGTACTCCTCAACAGAAATTCGACTATTCATTCTATAGTCTTGATGGGCAATGGCGTTGTGAATTGCTTCCAATATAGATGTCCTATCGTATTTTTTTACTTCGACAGGAATCAATCCATTCATAGGTAAAATACGAATCGCACCGTTGCGTATTTTTTCATATACTCTGGACGATGAAATTAGAAATGGCAAACCGAAATGTTCATATAGTTTTTCTTCGCCTCTAACAATCCATGAAATCGTTACGGGATTGGGCGACAGCAAATATGAACTTGATGCACTGCCTAAAATAATCAATGCAGCACGAGTTAATCTCCCATCATCTCGCATAACGCCAAGTTTCTGCAAAAATGTTTCGTCTGTCCATTCAATAACTTTATCTTTCGATGTAATATTGATATGTTGAGAAAATTGTTCTTTCGCTAATGCCAAGGCCGTGGCATCAAGATCATCAAGTGTTGCCCCGGGAACAATCTCTGCCGACCAATCAGGATAACCACCATACTGTGCACGAATCTTATCCATTTTGTGCAAATCGAGTGGCACGAGGCTCTCGTCCGCTCGTGCATACCAAATGCCTTGCCATGCAACCGGAGTGCCGAGTGGTGCCGGAGGTATTTGAAATAGCAAAACCCTATTATTATCTTCATAGTGCTCATAAATGTGTAGGAATGTGCCGCCGGTGGACGTTCCTTGTTGCATCTGATATTTCAGCGACTGCAAGCGTTTTTTATTCGTGCGATAGTCAGTACCGACAACTTTCTTGCTTTTATTATTAACCCCAAAGACCAACCACGCATAGTCAACTCCACGCAGATTCGCTTCGTTTGCCAATGCGGAAAAATATTTCCCAATAGTATCAGTGGGATATTCATTTGATGCTTCCTTAAATTCAACCGTCTCTGATTCCCACATTGTGAGCAAATGCCGTAACTTAAACTCTATGCTCTTATCATCTAAAACATCCATTATATTTCCTGCCTTTTCTTGAAATTCAGCGCCTGTTGGAAAATTTCGTTATAAACTTCAACTTGCCCAACATGCATCAGATTACAGACCAATTGATTTTTGCTAACTACTTTATGATTCACTATGTTTTCTTCAGTTGATAATATTATACTCTTCTAGTCGCAAAACAAAAGAATAAAAAGAGTAAATTTAGTAATAAATCTACGAAAACTTAGACCTTATTCGTGTATCAGACAACGTACGATATAAATCTGGACATAAGGGATTTGAGCCTATTGTATCAGGCTCATCGAATGAGCCCCTAAATGAGCCCCTAAATGCAACAGCTATGGAAATACTTCTGTCCAAACCTCTCAGACTACATCATCAAGTGTATCGAACTGACTGTTGTAAAGTCCTTCGTAGAATCCCTTCATGGCGAGCAGCTCTTCATGGGTGCCCTGCTCAACCACATCGCCGTTGTTGATGACCAGAATGAGGTCGGCATCGCGAATGGTTGACAGCCTGTGCGCAATGACAAAGCTTGTGCGTCCCTTCTTTAAATTGTTCATCGCTTTTTGAATACGCTCTTCCGTGCGCGTGTCAACGCTTGAAGTTGCTTCATCCAAAATGAGAATCGGTCTGTCCGCCAAGATTGCGCGCGCAATCGTAAGCAGCTGGCGCTGCCCCTGCGAAACATTGTCGGCATCTTCATTCAGTTCCATGTCGTACCCGCCGGGAAGCGTCTTGATGAAGCGATGTACATAGGCTGCATTTGCCGCCGCCTCCACTTCTTCGTCTGTTGCATCCGGACGTCCATAACGAATGTTCTCGCGAATCGTGCCTTTGAACAGCCACGTATCTTGCAAGACCATACCGATGTTTTCGCGAAGACTCTCTCTGGTTACGTGGCGAATGTCGTTTCCATCGACCAAGATAGAACCGGCATCCACATCGTAGAAACGCATGAGCAGCTTCACAAGTGTTGTCTTTCCCGCACCTGTGGGACCTACAATCGCAACCGTCATTCCTTCCTGAATCTCTTCATCGAAATTGTGAATGACAACCTTCTCCGGGTCGTATCCGAAACGAATATGACTGAATTCTACGTGTCCCTGCACATCGGAAAGCACGACGGCATCTTCATCGTCCGGCTGTTCTTCCTCTTCCTTCAAGAACTCAAAGACGCGTTCCGATGCCGCAGCGGTACTTTGCAGCATATTTGTAACCTGCGCAATCTGCTGAATCGGCTGTTGGAAGGTACGCGTGTATTGAATGAAAGCCTGAATATCGCCCACGGTAATCGTTCCCTTAAAGGCAAGAAGCCCACCCGCAATCGCAACGCCGATGTAACCCAAGTTGCCTACAAAATTCATCAATGGCATCATGAGACCGGAAAGGAATTGACTCTTCCAGGCTGAAGAAAACAGTTCTTCATTTGTCTGATTGAACTCTGCTTCCGACGTCTTCTCATAATTGAAAAGTTTCACGATGTTATGCCCGCTTATCGTCTCCTCGACTTGACCGTTTACCTTGCCGAGATACTGTTGCTGCTTACGGAAATGTTTTTGGCTGAACTTCATAATGAAGACAATCAGCACAGCAGATACGGGCAAAATAGCAAACACAATCAGCGTCATAAGCGGACTGATGGACAGCATCATGATGATAACCCCAAGGAGCGTTGCCACACTGGTTATGAGCGTCGTGACGCTCTGGTTCAGACCCATCGTAAGCGTATCGATGTCATTGGTAATCCTTGACAGCACATCTCCGATGCTGTTTCCTTCGAAGTATTTCATCGGCATACGGTGAATCTTGTCGTTGATGTCGCTTCGCAGTTTATAGCCGGTCTTCTGCGTGATGTTGGTCATAACCCAACCCTGGACCGCAATAAAAATAGACGACACAACATAAAGCCCGATGAGCAAGAGCAATATTTGTCCGATTTTTTCGAAGTTGATGCTGCCTCCTTCCGAATATTTGGAAACGAGACCGTTGAAAAGCTCTGTTACTGCCTTGCTTAGGATTTTGGGTCCGACGATGTTAAAAACCGTACCACAAACCGCAAAGAAGGCAACGATAATCAGGGAAAACTTGTAGTGCGCAATGTACTTCCACAGTGCCTTTAGGCTACCCTTAAAGTCTTTTGCCTTTTCTACGTGCATCATTGCACCGGGACCACCAAAACCACCGGGTCCTCTTTTTCTCCCGGGATTGCCTTGCTTTTTTTCTTCTGCCATTTTTAGCCTCCCCTTCTAAGCACCAAGTTCGCTCGCGGAGAGCTGACTGGTCGCAATTTCTCTGTAAACTTCGCAGCTTGACATGAGTTCGCTGTGTGTACCGATTCCGGCAATTTGACCATCGTCAAGCACAACAATTTTGTCCGCATGCAATATGGTTGAGATGCGTTGCGCAACAACGATTACCGTCGTCTGTCCAAGATTGTCGGCAAGCGCATGCCTGAGTGCGGTTTCTGTTCGATAATCCAACGCCGAAAAACTATCATCAAAGATGAACACTTTGGGATCGCGAACAACAGCACGGGCAATAGACAGTCGCTGCTTTTGCCCACCGGAGACATTGCTTCC
>JAITTH010000038.1 GCA_031287295.1 Eubacteriales Family XIII. Incertae Sedis bacterium | reverse complement strand
CGTCAGTGTGTCCCCGGCAATAGGAACTTCTGTGGACAAAGGATCGACAGTGTATATTGTCGTCAGTCAAGGTCCGCAGCCACCGCCAACAAGCCCCGGTGGTGCCGGAGGGGGACCCTAAGTAAGATAAAGAAGAATCGTTGTTCCGTGATCGGAGCAATGGATAAAGAGGAGTAAGAATGCTGGATAGTATAGATATTGCCCGTGCAACCGTGCAGCTTGCCATAACACCGTCTCGAGAATCGGAAGAAAAGCTGATTCACCAACTTGCGGATCAGGATATTCGTGCTGCTGCTGTGGATGTTGGTGGCGATGTCGTGAATTCGGTTCACGTTGTCATTGAACGTGCCATTCACGCTTCTCGTAAGGCAAATCTCACGAAGGAAAACCATGTGCAGGATGGTGCCATCGCCGGAGCTGCGCGCGAAGCCGTAACCCAAATTGCAGCAAAGGCGACCGGACTGAATGGCGGTGGTAAAATTGCAATCTGCAGACACCATGAGCATTTGGTCGTATGTATTTTTATGAGCATTGGTTTGCTCTATCTGAACGATGTCGTGATCGGTTTGTCGCATCGTTCGCTGCCGGACGACTAAATCGATATTTCCCCGGAAACGAAGACAATGAGTGACAAAAACCAAACAATCGGAAACGAATTTTTTGATGCTGCGCATTATTTTCTGCACGAAAAACACTTCTTACAGACATCTGCATGGGGTGCTTTTCAACAGAAAATGGGAAACAAAACACTGGAAGCAGACGGTGTGTCGGCAGATGGCGGTGAATGGTCGTATATGGCCATCGAAGAACACGGACAGTTTTCTTCACGTCTCTATTGCCCCTACGGACCGTTTTTTACGACGATGGGCGCATTTGAAGATGCACTCCATTCTTTGATCACTGCTGCGAAAGCAAAAGGGTTGGAGTTTGTGCGTTTGGAACCGCGCAGTTTGCTTACAGAAGAAGACTTCCTGAAAAGAGGGCTTAAAAAAGCGAGACGCGGCGTTCAACCGCCGGATACAATCATCAACGATGTGCGTGCCGAAGCAATGAGTGCGGAAGACATCATCGCACATACCTCCACGCTCCGTCGAAGGCTTTACCGCAAAGGCGAAAAGGAAGGCGTCCAATACGACGTTTCCTACGATCCGGCAGACATTCGCCACTTCATCGACATGATCCATGATGTTTCCGATCGAACGGGGATGCACCCACATCCCGATGCCTATTTTGAGCGCATGGCAGAGGTTCTGTTTCCTTTGAAAAAAGCAGGGCTACTCATCGCAAAACTCGATGGAAAGCCTATATCCACAATCCTTATCTATACAGACGGAACGACGATGAGCTACGCACATGCGGCAAATTTTAGCGAATACCGCAAGATCAGTCCGGCGAGCGGTCTGTTTTCGTACGCACTGCTCTATGCCCGGGAAACGGGTCATACCTTGTTCGATTCTTATGGCGTTGCACCGGTCGGTGCGCCGGAGAGCCACTCGTGGTCAGGGTTTACAGCATTTAAAGAGTCCTTTGGCGGTGTTCGCGTCCACTATCCCGGAACGTGGGAATTCCCGGTACGCAAGGTCCGCTATGCGGCATACAGGTTGATTGCGAAAATATTGGGGAAGTGATTGACGATTTGTCATCAAAATTTGCACCATTGCAATCTTCTTTAGCCTAGACCAAGGCACTTGATAAAAATGGAAAATTATGGTAATATCAATGCATGAATTGCCGACGTCCTTTGCTATTAATCACCTTGTGTTACACTTCCGGAATCGTCGGTTGGTACGTTTTTCGCGTTTCGTTTTTTACATTTGTGGCGGTGGGAAGTCTCGCGCTTTTGCTGTTTGGCTTGCGATATTCTTTGCAACGATCCGGGCGCCTTTCCTCAAACATCCATGCACACGGATCGATTCGTTTTCTTACAATCGTATGCGTTTTATTTCTGTTTTTGGGCGGTCTTCGTTGCGCGGCAGAATTCAAAACCGTTGATCCTCTTGCCGATTGGGCGACCTTACCTTACAACAACCTTCCTGACGAGTTTTTACCCAAACGAACGGACGCCGTTCCGTTGCAGCACGGGCGCATTCTCAGTCTGCAAAAAGAAGGCGATGGGTACTGCGATTTTGTCGTTCGCTCAGACCACCGAAATGTGCTGTTGCGTGTAAAGGCAGGCGATTTGAATCCTTCTGTGTGGATCGGGCGGAAGATTTCTTTCACGGGGAGGGTTGAGATTCCTTCCGGTCGTCGCAATCCGGGCGGATTCGATTACGCGCTGTACCTACGGACAAAAGGCATCCACGCAATGGTAAATGCAGACGCCAAAGATGTTTTTTTCTCTTCCGCCACCTCTGATCGTCTAGGCATTTTCATCTCAAAATGTATGGATGTAAAATATCAATTTCTTGCTCGCGCAAGAAACGGTATGTCGGCAGAGGCTTACGGGATTTTCGCAGGGATGCTCTTCGGAGATAAATCCGATTTATCGGAAGAAACCTACGATTTGTTTCGTATGACGGGCATTGCGCATCTGCTTTGTGTGAGTGGCATTCATGTGGCGATTCTTTATGCCGTTGTGCAACGCGTTCTGGGGCGAAGACGTACGATTTTTTCCGGACTGTTGGCACTGCTGTTCTTGTTTTCCTACGCATTTTTCTCGGAATTCTCGCCATCCGTGTGCCGTGCTTCCCTCATGATTGCCTTGCATATTGTTTCTCGTATTGTGCTCAACCGTTACGATCTGACGACGGGAATTGCCGTTGCTGCTTTTCTGCTTCTCCTGTATCGTCCCGCGATCTTGTTTTCCTCCGGATTTCAGCTATCTTTCTTATGCATTCTTGTTCTCGCCTTTTGTATGCCGCTGCTGAACCGTTACATCGGTTACAGGGATCGCCGGACAGGGGCGCCCATCTCCCGCAAGGAATTGCGCCATGATCCCAGAACGCTTGGAGAGAGAGGCTCGGAATTTGCCGGGAAAACACTTCTGCCCTTATTGATTTTGCAACTGGGCATGGCGCCGATGACGGCCTATACCTTTTGTTATCTTCCGCTGGCAGGCACGCTGCTGAACATTCCATTTGTTGCGATGGCATCAATCATTCTGCCGATAGGGCTCTTTCTCTTTGCCGTTTCAGCGGTATCCGTTTTCTTGCCGGTCTTTCTTTTACCGCTGTTTGAGCCCGTCTTTCGACTTGCCTTGCAGGCGGAAACCGTCATGATCGACTTTATGTTCATGGCGACGAAATGGTTCTGTACATGGAAATTCGCGGGCATCCAGGTCGTAAGTCCGCATGTGCAGATTGTCTTTCTGTTTTACTGTGCCTTGTTTTTGTTGACCTCAGAAGGGTTTCGCATCGTGTCCCGTCGTAGAATTCGCTGGATCTTACCGATGGTGTCGATTCTCTGTGTGACGATTGCCTTGGCAAGTCTCACGTCACCGGTATGTCAAAGAAATAAGGCTGCCTTTACCTTTTTGGATGTCGGACAGGGCGACTGCCTGCACATTCGTACGCCGGACAATCGAAACTTCCTCGTCGATGGCGGTGGCAGCACAAATTTCGATGTTGGCAAGAAAACGCTGTTACCTTATCTGCTGAAAAATGGTATCGATCACCTGGACGGTGTTTTTGTGAGCCATCTGCATACAGATCACTTCGAAGGGCTTCGTCAGCTTTCCTTGCATATGGATATCGGGAAGGTCTATCTTTATGAGGCAAATCGTGTTCGC
>JAITTH010000149.1 GCA_031287295.1 Eubacteriales Family XIII. Incertae Sedis bacterium | reverse complement strand
GAGCACGGCCAGTAGGAGAATCGTAAATAACAGAAAATTTACCCACAGTCGAAACCGCAGGCTTTTTGTATCGATTTTAGGCTTCAAATTTGTATCCGATCCCGCGAAGTGTAACTATTTTGTCTCGATAGTTACCCAAATTGTTACGCAGATTCTTGATGTGGGTGTCTATCGTCCGGTCATCCCCAAAATAGTCGTAACCCCAGATGTCTTGCAGTAGCTTGTCCCTCGAAAGCGCAATATTCTTGTTCGCTACAAGATAGAAAAGCAGTTCATATTCTTTGGGGGTCAGTTCAATCGGGACGTCATCGACCAATACTTCCCTTGCGGGAATGTTGATTTTCAGTCCATCAAACGCCATCTCTTCCGTTTCTTTTTCAACAGGAGCTCTTCTCGTGAGAACAACATTGATGCGTGCCATCAGCTCTTTCGGACTAAAGGGCTTCACCATATAGTCGTCAACGCCGAGCTCAAAGGCAAATAGTTTATCGAATTCTTCGGATCTGGCAGAAAGCATAATCACAGGTATGTCTTTTTCTTTGCGAATTTCCTTGACCGCTGAAAATCCATCCAACTTGGGCATCATGACATCCATAACAATCATGTCGTAATCATGCTCTTGGCACATTTTTACCGCATCCATGCCATTTTCCGCCTCACTAACCTCGAAGCCATTAAATTCGGCATATTCACGGATGACTTCCAATATCTTTTTTTCGTCATCAACAATGAGAATTTTTTGCATGATGTTCTCCCTTCTTTCTCTTCTTCCTGTTTCGATAATACTATCACAGACCCACGAAATTTCAAGTTGTTCCTCGTATCGTGGGCTTGGGCTTCCTTGACCTTTCTATCAAAAAAGCGTATAATTTCCATATTGTTACGAAGGAGGATAGATGTTTTCGATCGGAGACAAAATTGTTTACCCGATGCATGGTGCAGGCATCATTGAGGGAATAGAAGAAAAATTGATTCTGGGTGAAACACGTCGGTACTATGTATTGCACGTTCCCTATGGAGAAATGAAAATCATGATTCCCTGCGACTCGACAGACAGTGTCGGCGTCAGGGGTGTGATTGACGAGACCGATCTCATGGACATTGAGGACGCGCTCAGGTGCGCCTCGACGCAGATGTCCGACAATTGGAACAGACGTTACCGTGACAACATGGAAAAGCTTAAAACCGGAGAATTAATCGAAGTGTGTGAAGTCGTGCGCAATCTCATGCGCGTTGATCGGATCAAAAAACTTTCGACCGGAGAAAAAAAACTATTGTCCAACGCGAAGCAGATTCTTCTTTCCGAACTGATTCTCGTGAGTGGAGCAAAAGCAGAAGAAGTATTGAGAAAGATTGATGAATGGGTGTTTTTCGAAGGGGCATAAAAAATATAAATGCTTAAAAGGGTCATTAGATTTGCTATAACGATTCTTGGTGCAGCGCTCGGTTACGGCGCTTTCCTTCTGTTTCGGTATATTGCACAGCAAACAAAACTATTAGAAAAGTTATCGCTCAGCGTGCTTCAAATGGACATCATTGCGGTTGTTCTTGCCATCGTTTTTGGGTTTCTTTTTTTTATCCTCACGCCGCGTTTTTACAGGACAAGCCACAAATTAGCAACGAACGTTGAGGCGGAAATCCGTCACATTTCAGGACAAGATCTCATTACAGGAACCGCAGGGCTCATTGCGGGGCTGTTGGTCGCATTTTTGGTCAGTCAAGCCTTTGTTGGCATCAGCAACATGTATCTCAATGTCGGCTTGTCATTGCTCGTATACATCTTATTCGGCTGGCTCGGTGTCGTCGTGCTTTCCCGCAGAGGGAAAGATATCATTAACACGTTGGTTGCATCCGCTCGAAAAGGCGTTGAAAAGAAAGAAAAGGTCAAGATTCAAGACGCGACGCCGAAAATTCTCGACACGAGTGTCATCATCGACGGACGCATTGCAGACATTATGCGTACGGGTTTTATCGAAGGAAAGATCGTCATTCCTGAATTTGTGCTCATCGAATTGCAGCACATCGCAGATTCTTCAGACGGACTCAAGCGAAATCGCGGGCGACGTGGGCTCGATATTTTGAAACGCATTCAATCGGATCATGGTATCGAAATCTACAACACGACCGGCGAAAAGGCTCTTGCCGATATTCACGATGTCGATATCAAGTTGCTCAAATTGGCGCAGATTACAAACGGGAAGGTCGTTACAAACGATTATAACCTCAACAAGGTTGCGCAAATAAAGGGTGTGGAAGTTCTCAACATCAATGAGCTTGCCAACATGCTTCGTGCGGTTGTTTTGCCCGGCGAGGAAATGCAACTCTTCTTGGTGAAGGAAGGGAAAGAGCAAGATCAGGCGCTTGCCTATTTGGATGATGGGACAATGATTGTTGTAGAGGATGGCCGGCGGTATATCGGGCAAAACATAGCGGTCATCGTATCGAGTGTGCTCCAAACGGCGGCAGGTCGAATGATCTTCGCGAAACCAAAGTAAAAGTTCTCCTATGTATAAAAAAAAGCATGTTGCGGTAATTATAGCTGCGGGCGGGCAGGGTATCCGTTTCGCGTCCGACTTGCCAAAGCAGTTTCTCGATGTGGGCGGGCAGGCGATGTTACTGCGCGCAGCGATGCCTTATCTGACGCACGGTGCTGTGGACGAAATTCTGTTTGTTTTACCGCAAGATCGAATCGAGATGACAACGACACTTCTTTGTACATATTTCGGTCAGGACCTGGCGTCAAGCAAATCACAGGACAGTAATTCTGGGCGGACTGAATGTTTGGAATCCACGCGGGTCTTCGTGCTGGATCGTACATCCTTTGGTGCAGATGCCTTGACCATCATTCTGACCATTGGAGGTGCTGAACGAACAGAATCCGTACGAAACGGGCTTTCGTCTTGTTCGTTTGAATCCGGAATTGTCCTGATTCACGATGCCGCCAGACCCTATGTCTCTGGGGATGTGATAGATCGCGTCCTAGATGCTTCTTACCGATACGGTGTGGCGATTCCCGTGATTCCGGTAAGCGATACCATTTACCGGACGAGCTTTCCGGAGAACAAACAGCATGGACCTCATGTGCTTTTGGACGTACCGAACCGAGAATCGTTGTATTCGGTTCAGACGCCACAGGGATTCGATCTTTTTCTGATTCGTGAGGCGCATCTTCGCGCCGAGCGTCAAGGTGTCTCCTTTACAGACGATGGATCGCTTGTGCAAACCATGACGGACCATTCGGTTACGCTTGTGGAAGGGGATCCCGCAAATATAAAAATTACACATGCCGAAGATTTGAACCGGGAGAACCGTGTGGGGATCGGATTTGACGCACACCGCTTTGTCGAGAATCGTCGTCTCATCCTGGGTGGTGTAGAAATACCCTATGTCTATGGTCTTCTCGGTCACTCAGATGCAGACGTGCTCACACATGCACTCATGGATGCGATGCTCGGCGCACTTTCTCTCGGCGATATCGGAAAGCTTTTTCCCGATACGGATGTAAAATATAAAAATGCGGATAGTATGAAGCTACTCGCGGAAGTTCGTGATAAAATTGAAAAAAATGGCTACCGCGTATCCAATGCCGATCTCGTGATTGTTGCGGAGAAGCCACGTCTCGCGGCGTACATCCCGGCAATTCGCAAGCGTGTTGCCGATGCGCTTGGTCTTCCTCCAGATGCCGTAGGTGTAAAGGCGACAACGACAGAGGGACTTGGGTTTACCGGTCGCGAGGAAGGCATTGGTTCACAGGCCGTTGTGATGTTGACAAAAATCGTATCAAGAGGAGAATAATACAATGAAATTGTCGAAGGCCCATATTCACACGCTTCGGGAAGTCCCGGGTGAAGCCGAGGTTCCCAGCCACATTTGGCTGCTGCGCGCCGGTATGATGCGCAAAACCGTATCGGGCGTTTATTCCTTTATGCAGTTTGGGTGGCGCACCCTTCGAAAGATTGAGGAAATCATTCGTCAGGAAATGGACGCTGCGGGAGGACAGGAAATTTCCACGTCTCCGATTCAGCCTGCCGAGCTTTGGCACGAATCGGGTCGTTGGGGGGTCTACGGTCCGGAACTTTGGCGATTGAAAGATCGGCATGGGCGCGAGTTTGCGCTTGGTCCTACTGCCGAGGAAGTCGTGACCGATATTATCCGCAATGAGGTGGATTCTTGGCGGCAACTTCCGATCAACCTCTATCAAATTCAGTTAAAATACCGCGACGAGGCACGCCCGCGTTATGGACTCATGCGCAGTCGCGAATTTATCATGAAAGACTCGTACAGCTTTGACAGAGACGAGGAAGGTTTCGAAAAAAGTTATGCGGCAATGCGTGAAGCCTATACGAAAATCTTTACGCGTTGTGGGCTCACTTTTCGCCCGGTGGCGGCAGATAACGGCGCCATCGGTGGGAGCGGAAGCGAAGAATTTATGGCGATGAGCGACGTGGGAGAAAGCGACATTGTCTATTGCGAAAAATGTGATATGGCGGCAACGACCGAACTGGCTGCAGGCGTAGACGCTGCTCCTGACGTCACGGAAATGCTACCTTTGGAAGATGTCCTAACGCCTGCGACCAAGACCATCGAAGCGGTTGCCTCGTATCTTGGACTGTCTAAAGAGCAGACCCTTAAGGCCTTGCTGTTCGATGTCTACAACGAAGTGCCGAATGCGAAGGGCGAATACGAACACAAAGAATATGTCGTTGCCTTTCTTCGTGGCGATCGCGAGATCAACAAGGTGAAGCTTATCAATGCCCTTGGCATCGCCGAGCATTTGATTGAATTTGCAGATGAGGTCAAAATCGGTTCGGCGACCGGTTGCGTCGGTGGGTTCACCGGACCTGTTGGGCTTCACGACTGCCGAATCATCGCAGATAGCGAAGTCGTTGGACTGAAAAATCTCTGTGCGGGTGCGAATAAGGTCGATCATCACACGAAAAACATCAATTATGGAAGAGACTGGACGGCGGATATTGTGACCGACCTTAAACTTGTGGGCGAGGGCGATGCCTGCCCTGTATGTGGGAATCCGCTTCGTGCGGCACGCGGAATCGAAGTGGGACAAATCTTCCATCTCGGTGCAAAGTACAGCGCAAAATTGGGCGCAAAATATCGTGATGAAAAACAAGAAGAGCACCTGATCGAAATGGGATGCTATGGCATCGGCGTTACGCGGACGATGGCAGCAGTCGTCGAACAGTCTCATGATGAAAACGGCATAATCTGGCCCATTTCGATTGCGCCGTATCACGTCATTTTGACGCAGATGAAACCGGATGATGCGGTACAGACCGAACTGGCGGAGAGCCTATACAAACAGTTCTGGGATGCCGGTGTAGAGACCGTTTGGGACGAACGTGACGAGCGTCCCGGGGTAAAATTCAAGGATGCGGATATTTTTGGAATTCCGATTCGCATTACGGTCGGGAAGAAGGCCGCCGAAGGCATTGTAGAATTTAAGCTTAGGCGCGAGAAGGAAAATGAAGAGCTTCCGGTTGCCGAAGCTGTTGAAAGAGTCTTTGCGCTGGTCATATAGGAGGCGATAAAATGTGGAATGGTGGCGTTCGAGTAGTCATTTTGAATGATGAAGGCAAAATCTTGTTCGTGCGGCAGCAGCACGAAGGGAAAGAAATTTGGATGGTTCCCGGTGGGGCCATAGAGGCGGGGGAAACTTCGCAAGATGCGGCCATTCGCGAAGTGCTCGAAGAGACGGGTCTCGTCGTGGATATCGAGAGACTGTTGTGGCACGTTGAAGAGGTGAATGAAGCGCGAGGACAGCGGTTCGTCAATTACTTTTTTGCAAAAATCATCGGGGGAAAGGTTGAGCTGGGCACCGACCCGGAGCTTGGCGAAGCACAGGTGTTAGACGATATCGGTTTCTTTTCCAAGGAAGACATTTCCGAGTTCGATCATGTCTACCCGGATGCTTTACGCGAGGAAATATGGGATGTCATCACCGTCGATACCACCTACGATTCCTACCGTCTTCGAAAATAGAAGTCAAGCAAATAGCTTGAAGTTGATGTGTCAATTTAAACGCTTTGCAGCATCAAACTTTTGTAACCACCTTCAATGAATCGGTCTGTGATGGCGAGGCCGTCGTTCCAGCCTTTTTTACTGCCCTTTGCCATCTCCCGATTCAGAGCGATACATCCATTGACGATGAAAATAAATAACCATTCTGCCTGAT
>JAITTH010000129.1 GCA_031287295.1 Eubacteriales Family XIII. Incertae Sedis bacterium | reverse complement strand
CAATAACGATAGAAATCTTCTGAAATTAGCAACGTTTTGCAGAATACGGTGAAATAACTTTGAATATGCGTAGGAACATACTTATATGGATTTTTTGCTGCAAAAGAATATAGCTCTCGATCTTCCGGATAGGCGGTAATCCCCCAAAAATCAAACCCTTTTGGTGACATTGAATCGAACAACTCGGAGAGTGGATAGAAGGGCCCAAACATCGTGTCATTTACGAGAATCAGCTCATCATATTCTCGGATGGCGTCTCGACCCAAGTAATCGATACCGGTCTTCCATCCCCAAACATCAAAGCCTTCGTTTTTACGAATGATTATTTCGTTGGTGTATTGAGAGAGCAAAGCTCTTGCCTGAAAATCGATCTCGCCATTCACAACGATAACCAAACGTTGAAGATGCAAATTAAGACCTTTGAGAAAAACCTCAACACAGCGATCAACAATTCCATCGTTGTCATAAAAAACAAAGATTGCTACCCTTTTGGGTGACTCCAAACGCATTTAATCACCGATTTGCATACATTTTATCGTAATACTGCGTGTATTCCCCGGAAACAATCTTGCCCCACCAGTCGCGGTTGTTCAGATACCACTCAATGGTGATTTTGATTCCGTCTGCAAACATCGTCTCAGGTGCCCAGCCGAGCTCCTTTCCGACTTTGGTCGGGTCGATCGCGTAACGCAAATCATGCCCCTTGCGATCTGTGACGTAGGTGATGAGACTTTCCGGTTTATCGAGCGCGTTTAAGATCAATTTTACGATGTCAATGTTGGTCATCTCATTATGTCCACCGATGTTATAGACCTCGCCAACCTTGCCTTTACGAATGATGAGATCAATCGCTTTACAGTGATCTTCCACATAGAGCCAGTCACGAACATTGAGCCCTTCTCCGTAGACAGGAAGTTGTTTATTTGCAAGACAATTTGCAATCATCAGTGGAATGAGCTTTTCCGGAAATTGATACGGGCCGTAATTGTTGGAACAGCGGGATATCGTCGCCGGAAATCCATACGTACGCGCGTAGGCGCCGACGAGCAGGTCCGCGGATGCCTTGGACGACGAATAAGGACTGGACGTCTTAATGGGTGTCTCTTCCGTAAAGAGCAGATCCGGGCGGTTGAGCGGCAAATCTCCGTAAACCTCGTCGGTTGACACCTGATGGAAGCGTCCAACCGCATATTTTTTTGCGGCATCCATGAGCACCTGCGTGCCAATGATGTTCGTCATAAGAAAGATTTCTGGATTCTCAATGGAGCGATCGACATGCGACTCCGCCGCGAAATTGACGACAACATCGAATTTTTCCTCTGCAAAGAGTGCATCCATCGCAGTGCGATCAGTGATGTCTGCCTTTACGAATTTGAATCTTGGGTTTTGTAGCGCCACCTCAAGCGTTTCGAGATTGCCCGCATAAGTGAGCGCATCCAGCCCAACAATTTCATCGTCGTGTTTTCCGAGTTCATAATAGACAAAGTTTGCACCGATAAATCCGGCCGCACCTGTTACCAATATTTTCATTTTAATCCTCCAATAGCGACAGCAAATACTTGCCGTAATCCGTCATTTCAAGGCTTCTTCCCACTTTTTCGAGCCCCGCGGCATCGATAAAGCCTTTGCGCCAAGCAATCTCCTCCAGGCAGGCAATATAGAAGCCCTGACGTGACTGCACGGCTTCGACAAACTCTGCTGCCTTTAGTAGCCCCATGGGACTGCCTGTGTCGAGCCAAGCCATGCCGCGCCCCAGCAGTTCTACTTTGAGTTTTCCCTTTTCCAGATACGTATTGTTTACGCTGGTTATTTCTATCTCCCCTCGCGATGAAGGAATAACATTTTTTGCGATTTCTACAACGTCATTATCATAGAAATACAGCCCGGGTACCGCATACTTTGACTTCGGATGTGCCGGCTTTTCTTCAATAGAGATGACATTGTTATTCTCGTCAAATTCCACCACGCCAAATTCTCTTGCGTCTTTTACCGGGTAACCAAAGACTGTTGCACCCTGTTCTCTTGCAACAGCATTTTCGAGAACCTTCGAAAGTGATTGTCCATAAAAAACATTGTCACCAAGAACAAGACACACACGGTCTCTTCCGATAAACGATTCGCCGAGAATAAACGCATCAGCAAGTCCCCGTGGCTCGGTCTGTACTTTATACGAAAAACTGACGCCAAAATCGCTGCCATCCCCGAGCAGTTTTTCGTAATTCTCGATGTCTTCCGGTGTGGAAATAAGCAGAATTTCGCGAATCCCTGCAAGCATGAGAACCGAGATCGGATAGTAGATGAGCGGTTTGTCAAAAACCGGCAAAAGCTGCTTGGAAACAGCCTTCGTCATCGGATATAGCCGGGTGCCCTTCCCTCCGGCAAGCACAATTCCTTTCATTGGAAAACCCTCCCTCTATTTTGTATGTTCAAAGTACGAAACAAGTGCTTCCTGCCATCCACGCATTTCATTTCCTACGGAGCTTACGAGCATGAGATTTTCCATTGCGGAATACGCAGGTCGTGGCGCAGGTCGCGGAAACTCTTCCGTCGTGCATGGAACGACTTCACACTTGCTGCCGGAAAGTCTAAGAATCTCTTTCGCAAAATCGTACCAACTGCAGATGCCCTCACCCGTACAGTGATAAATGCCGTACTCCTCGGTTGCTGCAATTTTAAAGATGTGATGTGCCAAATCGTAGGCGTGGGTCGGATTGCCGACCTGATCGCTGACCACTTTGATCTGATCTTTCTCTTTGCCAAGCTCAATCATTGTCTTCACAAAGTTATTTCCTTCGTAGCCATACAGCCAAGACGTGCGAACCACAAAGGACTCTGCGCAGCTTTCGCGCACATACTTTTCGCTCAGTGCCTTCGTTTTGCCATAAATGGTCGCCGGATTCGGCGTATCCCACTCACAATAAGGTTTGTCTGCATCGCCTGCGAATACATAATCTGTTGATACATGAACGAATTTTGCACCGACGCTCGATGCCGCAATCGCCAAATTCCGCGGTCCGATGACGTTCACCTTCATCGCCGTTTCGAAATTGGTTTCGCATGCATCCACATTGGTCATGGCAGCACAGTTGATGATAATACCGGGTTCGTCTTCGCCTTGAATATCCGGCAAAAAAGTCTCCATTACAAAATCGTGTACTGCCTGGAAATTCGTGATATCGAGCGTATCGACATCCACCGCGGTTACATCGGCATGTTTGTACGATTCCGGAATTGAACCGATTTCGCTTGCGCCCTTTTCTAAAATGTCTGTCAGCGCATTCCCCAGCTGCCCGTAACTTCCCGTAATGAGTATTTTCATGAGATTCCTCCATTTGTTCAGCACATTGAATCATACAACATGCAAGTAAATATTATACACATCTTTTTGATTACAAGAAATATCAATATGATCTATTTGAAATCTCATTGATTAGATTGATCTGTACTTGTACATTTGCCTGATTGTGCTTCGTTCCGGTGTCTAAGATCAGTCCACAAACAAAGAATTGAAGGGCTGCCAACAAAAGAAAAAC
>JAITTH010000074.1 GCA_031287295.1 Eubacteriales Family XIII. Incertae Sedis bacterium | reverse complement strand
CGATGTTCCAAGTCTTTCTTTGAGGTCTTGCATCATCGACAATACCTGTGCCTGAATGGTTACATCGAGTGCGGTCGTCGGCTCGTCGGCAATGAGCATTTTCGGCGTACATGCCAATGCAATTGCAATCACAACACGCTGCTTCATGCCACCCGAAAACTGGTGTGGATATTCCTTTTTACGCTCCGGCGGGATACCGACCAGACGAAGCATATCATCGACAATCGCTTCCATCTCGTTTGTCGTTTTGCCTTCGTTGTTATGAAGCATCAACGCCTCGGCAATTTGTCTGCCGATTGGCCAGAGAGGATTGAGGCTTGCCATCGGATCTTGGAAAACCATGGATATTTTTTCTCCTCTGATTTTTCGAATCGCAGAATCGGGCAGGCACAATAGGTCATTTCCTTCGAAAAAGATCTCTCCGTGGTCCACCTCTCCGATTTGATCCGGCAACAACCCCATAATCGAAAGGGCGAGCGTGGTTTTCCCGGCGCCCGTCTCTCCGAGCACGCCGAGCGTCTCACCCTTGGCAAGACCGATCGATACATCGTTAATGGCGTGGATGAGTGCCTCATCTGTACGGTATTTGACAGAAAGATTCCTTATTTCGAGCAAAAGTTCGGGCGAATCTTCCGTAACCGGCGTGCCGAAAATTCTCGAAAAGGCATCCGACATGGCAGATTTTGCCGTTAAAAGGTCGGACTTCATTTCGGAAATATTGTCTTTTAGGTCATTTTTTGCGTCTTGCAAGTCTGCGCTTATATCTGATTTTGCCTTTTGAAATTCAGCACCCACTTCTTTTTTGAACTGAGATAGTATGCCGCCTTCTCTTTTTTTTCCTTTGCTCATGTTCGCCTACCCCACATTCTTCAGTTTGGGATCGAGCGCATCGCGAAGCCCGTCACCCACAAGGTTTAGGGATAGTGCGGATAATACAATGGCAAGTCCGGGAAAGATGACCAAATAGGGGTAATGTCGCATATAACCCTCAGCGTCGGCGAGCATCGCACCCCACTCCGGCGTTGGCGGTTGTATGCCCATGCCAAGAAAGCTGAGACTTGCTGCCGCAATGATCATGCCTGCAACGGCCATTGTCGCCTGAACGATGATGGGACCGAGCGCATTGGGAATCACATTTGTGAGGATGATTCTTGTAGAACCCATACCAATTGCCTTCGACGCTTCGATGTATTCCTGACCAACGACCGTAAGCACCGAAGCCCTTACGATACGCGCAAATCCCGGAATATTTGCAACGACAATTGCAATGACAAGATTGGTGATACTCGTACCAAGCGCTGCGATGATGGCGAGCGCGAGAAGTATCGCAGGAAGTGAGAGCAACAAATCCATAATTCTCATGATAATAGAATCGAGACGTCCACCGAAATAGCCTGCCATCGCGCCGAAAATCCCGCCAATGACGAGAGCGATGGCCGTTGATACAAATCCTAAGCTGAGTGAAAGTCTTCCTCCATGCACGATTCGGGCAAACACATCCCTGCCAAGATGGTCGGTACCGAAGATGTGTTTCAGGGAAGGAGGCGCCAATCGGTTCCGACTCTGTGTTATCGCCATATCATGATAATCCACGATGAGATCGGCAAAGATTGCCGCAAAAATAAAGACGGAAATGATGACAAGCCCTACCATTGCAAGCTTGTTTTTCTTGAGCCTACCCCAAATATCTGCCATACGGCGCATTTTAGGTCTTGGTTGTATCACAATTGGATTAGCCCTTGCCATACCTGCTCCTGAGTCTTGGGTCAATCACGACATACATAATGTCAACCAGCAACATAACCAGATAAAACAACACCGCCAAAAAGGTAACGCTTCCTGTTACCATCGGGATGTCTTTCTGCCTTATCGCGTTGATTGTGAGCATACCGAGTCCGGGCATGGAAAAAACCGATTCGACAAGCAGCGTTCCGCCGAGTAACGAACCAAACGCCAAACCCACCTGCGTGACGACGGGCAGAAGCGCGTTTTTCAGTGAATGCCGCCAAATCACAATGCGTTCCGACGCACCTTTTGCTCTGGCAGTACGCACATAATCTTGTCCCAATGTATCGAGCATGGTAGACCTTGTCATACGCATAATTCCGGCAGCAATCGGCAGTGCCAAGGTAAGCGTCGGCAAGACATAATGTTCCCATGAACCAATGCCCGAAGACGGAAGCCACCCGAGCTGCAATGAAAATAGCAGCAGCAACAACAATCCAAACCAAAATGTAGGCATTGTCGCGAGGAAAAGTGCGATCGAAGTGCTTAAAAAGTCTGCCAAGGAATAACGTTTTACCGCAGATAAAATGCCGATGGGTATGCCGATTAAACAGGCAAAGAACATGGATAGAACTGTGAGAATCAAAGTCGTGGGGAAGCGAGACATAATCTCGTTTGCAATCGGTCGTTTTGAAATGTAGCTGATTCCAAAATCACCCTTCACGGCATCGCCGATATAGTCAACAAATCGAACAATGAACGGTCTGTCATATCCGAAATCGTGATTGAGCTTATCCACCGACGCTTGTGGGGCAGACGGTCCCAAAATAACCCTGCCGGGAGAACCCGGCGTAAGTGAAAGTATGCCAAAAACGATGAATACGATACATATCACCGTTGGAATCATAATCAGCAGTCTTTTCGCAATAAATTTTCCTATGTATCCACTCTCCGCATTACAAGGTTGCTACTTTTTTTCAAACCGAATCGGCTTGTCGGGCGTTGAAAGTTCAAACGGAATCTCGACCGAGCTCACTTTTCCTTCCGGATTCGTGATAAACGTAATCGGTAAAATAATTTGTTCAATGAAATTCATCGTAAATGTTTCGAAGTGAAGATGATCGATATCATAACCGCCGTCTTCGTGGTAAAGCAGATGCAAACCACCCTTCTTTACTTTAACCGTAAGATCTCCATAGCCGGGATGTGTGTATGTTCCCGCATATTCTTTCAGGGTATGTGCAAAAGGTTTGTCCGCCACCTTTGTTTTCAGGATGGCAGTCGTCTGATCTTTCATCTCCACAATAAGCGCTTTGTAATTTGAATCGTATGCTGTGAACCAGTCTTTTTCAGTGCCGAAGCCCAAATAGCGATCGAGTATCGCAGAAGATAAGGCATCCGGGAACATGGAACTATCGGCATTGCTCAATATTGCGCAGCCGAAATTTTCGCTCGGAATGAAGGAGACCTGTGAAGTTCCGCCATTCACATTACCACCATGTTCAACGATCTTTTTGCCACGGAAACTATCGACAAACCAGCCAAGACCATAGCCCACAGGGAAACGTTCCTCAAAACTCCAAGGCAGAAGCTCATATGCGATGTTTGGCTTGTGCAGTTCCGCGAACACTTCCGGCGCGATGAGCTGTTTTTTGCCGACCTTGCCGGAAGAGAGATTGAAATTCAGCCACTTTGCCAATCCGTCCGGAGTCAGTATGATCGATCCGGCAGGACCCATGGCGTCAAAGCGCATGGCTTTATTCTCTTTGTTTTTGCCTTTTTCGTCAGGGGTGTAGAGTTTGGCGTATCGGAGTTCAGGATCGCTGTCCGGGTAGCAAAAACTATATTCCTTCATTCCAAGGGGCGCAAAGATACGTTTCTCAAGAAAATTTTCCCATGTCTTTCCGCTGACAACCTCAACGAGATATCCGAGTACGGCAAACATATGGTTCTGATACTGCCAGATGCTTCGGAAAGGGGCGTTTGGGAAAAGATGTTTCATGCGGTTTTTCACCAAATCTTCGCGGTCGAGGTTCTCCCAATTCATCCACATGGGTTCGTGCCTGGGCATACCCGTTCGATGGCATAGAAGATCTCTGGGCGTCGCTTCCCTGCTTGCAAAACTGTCGTTGAGTTCAAATTCCGGGATGTACTCTTTGATGGGTTTATCTAGGTCGATCAGTCCATCTGCCGCAAGCATCACTACGGCAGTGGCCGTAAAGGCCTTACTTGCCGATCCGATCGGCAAGTAATGGGAAACCGATAAAGGCTGTTTTTTCCGTACATCTGCATAACCGAAAGATTTTTGATAGATCGTTTTCCCATCTTTGACAATGACAACCGAACTGCCGGTGACATTCATTTTTTGCATGGCCTCTTCGATATTCGCGTCCAGCCCCTCAAGAAAATTCGTTTTCATATTCACTCCCGTTATCCATCTATAAAAATCCGTCGATCATCAACGCACCACTTTTTATTTTGGCGAAATGTCCTGCGGTCGAACACCCGAAGATGAAAAGTTTTCAAATGCCTTCTCAAAATTGTAAGAATCGTTGTAGGCATACATAATGAGCGTATCGCAGAGCATTCCGTAAACGGCATCTTCTTTTGCGATTTTCAAGATCTCAAGATAGGTTTCTTTGCTCTTTTCCGGGTCAATCTCCTTACGAACCTCGGTGAAAAGTTCATCCATTTCAGGATTGGAGTAGAAGGCCAAGTTGTAAGGTTGATCGGTACACAGAATCATATTGTACTGCGATGAATCAAACCCGAGTGAAATGCCAAACACACTAAACGCTACATTTCCGGAAACGAGTTGCTCTGTCATTGCTGTCGCTTCACTCAACTCCACCTCCGCCTTAATGCCAATGGCGGAAAGGTCTTCCTGAATCGTCTGCGCATACGTTCTGTAGGAATCTAGGGTCACAATCTTGACTTCGGGGAAACCGTTACCGTCCGGATATCCGGCTTCGGCAAGCAGTGTCTTTGCCTTTTCCGGATCATAAGGATAGCCGGTAAGTG
>JAITTH010000037.1 GCA_031287295.1 Eubacteriales Family XIII. Incertae Sedis bacterium | reverse complement strand
ATTTTTGAGCCCATTTGCCACGTGGGGTGCGTTAGCGCCTGTTCTTTTGTGACGGCGTTTAAGGCGTCTTCGGTGTACGTTCGGAACGGCCCGCCGGAACCCGTAAGAACAACTTCGCGAACATCTTCCGATCGATTGCCCGATAGTGCCTGGAAAATCGCGCTATGCTCGCTATCGACAGGGACAATCGCAATGCCGGTTTCGGCAGAAAGGCGCATCACAAGGCGACCACCCGCTACGAGTGTTTCTTTATTGGCAAGTGCAATCCGAAAAGAGTCGGCCGACCTTCCGGATTTCAGCGCGGAAAGCGTTGGTACAAGCCCTGCAATCCCGACGAGTGCATTGAGCATAATCTCCGCGTCCACTGCGCGAGCGGCATCACAGAGCCCCTCTTCGCCCACGTATATTTTCAGCTGTGGGAATTTCTCGGAAATGCGCCGAACATCGTTGGGATTCGCAACACAAACGGCACTTGGCGAGAAGATTTCGATTTGTTCGAGCAGCAAATCGATGCGCTCCCGACACGAAAGAAACTCCGCAGAAAATCTTTCGGGATGCGCGCCAATGATCTCAAGTGCCTGTACGCCAATAGATCCTGTCGATCCAAATATCGCAACACGCTTTCGATCTGTCATAATGCCCCCGCCTGAAATTGGAGAATGACAATCGAATTGTAGATGTTCAAGTAATAGAAAACGAACGGTGCGGTATAGAGTACACTGTCGAACCGATCCAAAATACCGCCGTGTCCGGGAATGAGTCTGCCATAGTCTTTGATGCCCAACTTCCGTTTGATTGCAGATGCCGTTAAATCCCCTACCTGGGAGAAAATGCTACCAAAAATTCCGATGAAAATGCAGTGGATAAAGAGATGTGGCAGGAAAAAATATCCGAAAACACCACAAAGCAATGTACTTCCGAGAATGCCACCAATGGACCCTTCCACCGTTTTTTTCGGGCTGATGTTCGGACAAAGTTTATGCTTCCCAAGCGCAACCCCCGCAAAATAGGCGAAAATATCGGTACCGAATGCCGTAAAAAGGACAAGCCACACCGGGTTTTTCATCCCTTGCACCCAACCGGATTCTATCTGGAAGTAATACCCGATGAGCACGACATGGAACAGGAAAAACACCACATAGACGTTACCGATGAGCGTAACAAAGGCATCGCGTACATCGTGCTTTTTCGTCCGAAACATGCACAGAAAACTGAGCGCCACCGTGAGAAACAGCCACATAACAATGAAGGACGTGTTTAAAAACAAGGTTGTCGCATACAGAAAAATCGTACAAATTACTGCAACGCTGATCAGTGGACGAATCGGCTGAGACACTTGTTTCTTTCCGCTTTCAGAGGAATTTGCATTCGTGAACGCGTTGTAAAATTCACGCACGCCAAGGATACTCAAAACAAGGCAAGCGGCATCCAAAACATAGCCACCAAAGTAGACGACAACAAGAAGCGGTAGCATGATGAATCCGGAAAGGACACGTGTTTTCATCTTACCTCCCTCCAAAACGGCGATTGCGATTTTGGTATTCTTCGATACAACGTTCGTACTCGGCAGGCGTAAAATCCGGCCAGTAGACATCGGTAAAAACGAATTCACTGTAGGCAGATTGCCAGAGCAAATAATTGGAGAGGCGCTGCTCTCCGCCACTGCGAATCACGAGATCGGGATCCGGCATACCCACGGTTTGCAAAAATCCGGAGAAATCTTCTTCGGTAAAATCTTCGATGTCGGTCGGCAGCGTGTTTTCCGCATAGCTTTTCGCAAGGCGTTTCGCAGCGTTTAAAATCTCGAGACGGCTGCCATAATTGAGGGCAATGCTAAAAAAGAGTCCGGTGTTGTCTTTTGTGCGTTCCAGCGCACGATCGAGAGCCTCAACCGATTTTTTCGGAAGCTCGCGATAATCGCCTATGACATTGACGACGACATTGTTCGCTGCTATTTCCTCCAACTCCGAATGGATGTATTTAATCACAAGACGAAAGATGCCGGAGACTTCCTCCATACTTCGCTTCCAGTTTTCCGTTGAAAAAGCATACACTGTGAGAAACCGAACACCCAACTGGTCGGAGCGTTTGACGATTTCCTTCATCGCTTTCATCCCGGCATCATGACCGGAGAGGCGGGTTTTTCCATTTTCTTTCGCCCAACGCCCGTTCCCGTCCATGACAACGGCAACATGAACCGGTATCCGGTTCTTGTCCATTATACCTCCAGAATTTCCTTATCTTTTGCTTCAATGATCTTGTCGATCTCTTTGATACAATCGTCGGTCTTCTTCTGAACGGTTTTCTCCTCATTCTTCAGATCGTCTTCGGTGAGATCCCCTGCTTTCTCCATTTTTTTCAGGTGCTCATTGGCCTCTCTGCGCTCATTGCGCACGGCTACTTTCGCATCTTCACCATACTTCTTGACCAGTTTCGTGAGCTCCTTGCGGCGTTCCTCTGTCAACGACGGAATTTGCATACGAATGACCTTCCCATCGTTACTCGGGTTTATTCCGATATTCGCAGCGTTGAGTGCTTTTTCGACATCGTGAAGCGCCTTGGGGTCGAACGGTGAGATAAGCAGTGAGTGTGGATCGGGTACGGAAATATTGGCAATGTTTTTCAGCGGTGTTGCCGTTCCGTAATAATCGACCTGAACCTTATCGAGCAATGCGGGATTCGCACGTCCGGCACGTACCGTGTTCAA
>JAITTH010000172.1 GCA_031287295.1 Eubacteriales Family XIII. Incertae Sedis bacterium | reverse complement strand
GGGAACGCTGACTGCCGATACGACAGTAACGGTAGAGAACACTGCGAGAACTGATTTGACCTTGACGGTTGAGAAGGACGTTGCAAGCTATGCGGTCGGAGATGATAAAGATACTGAATTCACGTTCACGGTAACGATCAACGGCACGCCTCAAAGCATCACATTAAAAGACGCGACGAGCAGAACGTTCGACAATCTCACTTACGGTTCGACGTACACGGTGACGGAGAATGCGCCGGGTTACACCACGACCGGAGAAGTTACAAAAGAAGTTCCGCTGATTCGCAATGAGGACGTAACGGTAGTGAATACTACCCAGAGTTACCCTCTGATCATAAATTACTTATATGCGGATGGTACGCCGGCAGCACCGCAATATTCTAACAGCTTTACCTTTAAGGATAGCTATCAGATCCCTTCCCACACGATTGCCGGGTACACACCGAGCATACCTATTGTAACCGGTGTTATTCCTACAAATACTGTGACCGTAAATGTTATCTATTCAGCAAGCACAGGAACAGCTTATACAGTTCAGCACTTCCTTGTCAGTGCCGGTGGTACCGTGACGCTTGACGGTATTGATAATCTTGCCGGAACTACGAATGCGATTGTCAATGCAATTCCGCGTACGTATGCCAGTTACACATTAAACCGTAGCTATGCCGGCACTGTCGCCACGGGCACCATCGCTCCTGACGGCTCTACCGTACTCAGTTTATATTATGTTGCCAACCCGGTCGTAGTGCCTCCGTTTGTTCCGCCTGCGGCGATTCCTCCGTTTGTTCCGGCACCGGATGTTGTTCCTCCGGTTGTTGTTGCGCCGGTAAATACACCACTCACTTCAGGTGCTGTGGCGGAAGCTCCGGACAATTCAACGAAGATTAACGATGGCAAGGTTGCGAAAGATTCAGGCGGTCATTGGGCACTCTTGAATTTACTGCTCACACTCTTAACCGCACTGCTGATGATTCTGATTCTGCTTACCTATGCCCTGAGGAAGAAAGATCATGAAGAGTACGAAGCGAAGAAGAAGGGCATCATTCGTCTGAGTAGTATTGCCGTTACCATCGTGGCAGTTGTTGTCTTCGTCTTAACGGAAGACATGACGCTGCCCATGAAGTGGCTTGACGAGTATACCATCTGGATGGCACTCATTGCCGTGGTTCAGATTGGTGTAACAGCTTTGTCGAAGAAAAAGTATGAGGAAAAGTATAAGGAAGTGAAGCAGTCGTAGAAAGTGTGACTTTGCGTCGTTAAATCATACAAAATGAACATAGAGAGCCGTCTCAAGAGCTGAGGCGGCTCCTTTTCTATGCGGAATTCTCTTCTATACCCCAAGGCAGTCCAGCGGTACCTCAACGACGCCGTCCTCGCGCCGATGTGCAAATCCGGAAAGTCCAACAATGACAAGCAGGCAAGTCGGTGTCTGCACCCCGGCTTTTTCAAACTTATCCTTAATGCGCAGCAATTTTGCAGCAGCATCGTCAACCTGATGGTGACCAAGTTTGATTTCGACCGCCGTCCAACTTCCGTCCGGCATTTCCAAGATGGCGTCCGCATCCAAGCCGGCACCATCATCGAGATGGTATAAATTTGCCCCGGCTGCGGCACAATACACTGCGAGGTCTTTCAAACACATTGCCTCAAACATGAATCCCAATGTAAAAAGATCGTTCTTGAGGCGCTCGGGCGTCAATCCCAATGCAGCGACTGCCAAAGATTGATCCGTAAGGAGTCGTTTTGGGGTCTGTCGCATTCGCTTGCGAGAAACTGCGCTAGGTGCCCACGCAGGGAGTTCGTCGAGCACATAGAGTCTTTTGAATGCGCTAAGGTACTCGTTTACCGTGTCTCTGGAAATGGATTCGCGATGTGCGTCGATATCTTGCAAGATGGTGGATGTTCGAACAAGCGTGGCATTGTTTCTCGCCAAAGACTGGAGGGTTGCACGGACTTTTGATGGGTCGCGCGAAACATCATCCAAAGATGTCATATCTTCAGTGATTAGACGTTGCAGATAGTTTTGCGGAATACGCATCGCCAAGTTGAGCGGAAGATCTTGTCCTTCCGGCCATCCTCCACGCACGACTTGCTCAATGATACGATCTATCGTAGCATCGGAGTTGATAGGCGAAGGGGTATTGCCACGCATCAAAGCGGTCAGGCTTACGTTTTCTTTGGATTCATTCAATTCGGATGACGTCATCGTCCACATGCGCACGCTTTCAATGCGCCCGGCACCGCTGTGTAAGCGTCCTTTTTTCGGAGGCATGGTTGATCCGGCGAGTAGAAAGCGACCCTTCTCATGACTGCGGTCAACGGCAAAGCGAACAGCGTCCCATATGCCCGGCACATCCTGCCACTCGTCTACTAATCTGGGTGCATCTCCATCCAAGATCAGTGAGGGGTCCAATTGCGCGCGCTGTCTGTTGGCAAAACCGCCGATTGGGTCTGCGATATAGACGACGCTATTTGCGTGGTTGAGTGCCGTCCACGTTTTGCCACAAAACTTTGGTCCCTCAATGCTTACGGCACCAAAAACTTGCAGTGCCTCTGCTACAAGAGCATCCGCGATGCGCGATTTATATCCTACTTCGGTTAATGACATTCTGACCTCCACGCCGTTTTGATACGGTCTTCAACAATGGGCGTATTCCTATGTTTTCCTGATAAATAATATCATATTCTGATTTTATGCAGATTGCAATCGGCAGTTTCCGCAGATTTCAATCTGCATTTTCCAGAAACGACTTCAGGCACTCAGCATCAAGTGCCGGCACAAAGCGCATCGTTGTTGGTCTAGGTTGACCGGATGGTCGATCAGGAAACCGGATGGTCGTCGGAAAAGACGTTTTTATTGACACCGGTTTCACGGTGGTATAAAATTAGGAAAAAGAAAGGCTGTGAAGAAGACAGTACGTTTCGAGGAAGCGTCATACAGAGAGGTGCGCATGGGTGAGAGCGTATCGGCGTGTCGGAAAAGAACATCACTTCTGAGCTTATTTTGAGAAAGCGGTTTTGTCCCGCAAGTAACGAAATACGGAAGGTCCCGTTATCGAAGCCGGGGATTTGTGAGAATCCCACAGAGTGATCGGCATATGCCGATAATCAGGGTGGTACCGCGATGAAATTCGTCCCTGAGTCTTGAAGACTCAGGGATTTTTTGTTTGAGGATGAAGCAATCATTCCTAAGTGGTGTTTCTTGAAACGCCGGGAAAGCTAAAGGAGGAGGAAGATGATAGAGATTAGGTGGCACGGACGCGGAGGACAAGGCGCCAAGACGGCAGCGCTTCTTTTGGCGGATGCGGCATTTGAAACCGGGCTTTATGTGCAGGGTTTTCCCGAATACGGTCCGGAGCGCATGGGGGCACCCATAACGGCATACAATCGGTTGTCGGAAACGCCCATTCGTGTGCATTCTAACATTTATGAACCCGATATGGTCGTTGTGGTTGACGAGACGCTTTTAAAGGCGGTAAACGTGCAATCCGGGCTTAAAGAAGGCGGGAAAATTCTTGTGAATACAAAACAGGCGGCAGAGAAAGTTGCCGAATCGTTCCCTGCGTTCAATGGAGAGATTTGGGCAATTGATGCGGTGGGCATTTCGAAGCGCAATCTTGGAAAATCTCTGCCGAACACACCGCTACTCTCCGCGGTTGTGCGCCTAACAGGAATCATGGATAAGGAAAGGTTTTTCTCGGATATGGAACATGCCTTTGCGGAAAAATTTTCGGCAAAGCCAAATGTAATCAGTGGGAATATGCAGGCGTTGAAAGAAGCATGGGAGAGCGCACTGCACGTGAACGGATAGAAAGGGTATCGTACGATGGCAAAAGAAAACAGTATGGGCAACATCCACGAAAAATCTCCGTGGCAAGACATCACAGAGGGTGGATTTGTCTACGGACCAGGGAATTCAGTCTATTTTAATACGGGCGATTGGCGCGTACGGACACCGAAATGGGATCCTGAAAAATGTCGTCAATGTCTTCTCTGTTTCCCGGTCTGTCCGGACAGCTCCATTCCGGTCTTGGAAAGCAAAAGGCAAGATTTCGATTTTGGTCACTGTAAAGGTTGCGCGATTTGTGCGCAGGTATGTCCTTTTGGTGCAATCACCATGGGCGATGCAGGAGAGGGGGCAGACGAATGAGTAAGAAAGACAGAATGTCAGGGAATCAGGCGATTGCCCTTGCAATTCGGCAGATCGATCCGGATGTCATCGCTGCATTTCCAATCACGCCTTCGACGGAAATACCGCAGTATGTCTCGGCATTCAAAGCCGATGGACTCATTTCCACGGAATTCATTACGGTCGAATCTGAGCACAGTGCAATGTCTGCCTGTATCGGTGCGAGTGCTGCCGGTGTGCGGGCAATGACGGCAACAAGCAGTGCAGGTATGGCACTCATGTACGAAATGCTTTATGTCGCGTCGTCGGATCGTCTTCCGATTGTCATGGCTGCTGTGAACCGGGCACTTACCGGACCGATTAACATCAACGCCGATCATTCCGATTCTATGGGTGCAAACAACTCGGGGTGGATTCAAATTTACAGCGAAGATGCTCAAGAGGCTTACGATAACATGCTTATGGCTCACCGCATCGCAGAGCACGAAAAAGTGATGTTGCCGGTGATGATTTGCCAAGACGGATTCATTACGAGCCACGGCATCGAAAACATTGAAGTCGAAGAGGACAGTCTCGTAAAGAATTTTGTAGGGGAATACCACCCGAAAAAACATCTGCTCAACCCCAAAGAGATTATCGGGGTTGGTCCTTACAGCATTTCCGCCTATTATTATGAGATGAAGATGGGGCAATTCCATGCGATGGAAAATGCGCGAAAGGTCATTCTCGATGTTTCGGCAGATTTCGAGAAAACCTTTGGTCGGAAATATGGGTTTTTTGAAGAATATCGTATGGAAGATGCGGAGTTTGCGGTTCTCGTTATGAGTTCTTCCGCAGGAACAGGAAAAGATGCGGTAGATGCGCTACGTGAAAAGGGTGTCAAGGCGGGACTGGTTAAACTTCGTGTTTATCGCCCATTCCCTGCTGCGGAGCTCGCAGAAGCATTTAAGGGTGTAAAAGCACTTGCCATTATGGATAAGTGTGACGGACTCTCCGGAAACGGTGGACCGCTCGGTGCGGAAGTTCGTGCTGCACTTTATGGGAAAACCGATGGCATAAAAACCATCAATTATGTGTTCGGTCTCGGTGGCAGAGACATTCACGTGAAAGATTTCTTTGGTATATATGACGATCTCGAGGCGCTTGTGAAGGGCGAAAGCCGACCCGATTGCAAGCACATCGGCGTAAGGGAAAAGAGGTAATTGCGATGTCTGCTTATACAGCGTATTCACTCAAAAATGTGGCAAATGTGCCGGAGCGGCTTGCTCCCGGGCATCGGATGTGCGCGGGTTGCGGCTCGACCATTGGGATTCGTGCGGTGCTTCGTGCCTTGAAACCGGAAGATCAGGCGGTCATTACGTGTGCAACGAGCTGCCTGGAAGTTTCTAGCTGTACCTATCCCTATTCTTCGTGGAATGACAGCTTCATTCATACGGCGTTTGAGTGTGCTGCGGCAACAACAAGCGGCGTAGAAGCGGCGTATACGGCGATGAAGAAAAAAGGCAAGCTCGACGAGACCTATAAGTTTATCACCTTCGGCGGAGACGGCGGAACCTACGACATCGGCTTCCAATCGCTTTCCGGGGCGATGGAGCGCGGTACCGATATGGTCTATGTCTGCTATGACAACGAAGCGTATATGAACACGGGGATTCAGCGGTCTTCTTCGACGCCGCAGTATGCAGATACGACGACTTCGGCGGTTGGCAGCAAATCGGATGGAAAGCCACAGTTCAAAAAGGATCTGACGAAGATTATGGCGGCACACCACATTCCGTATGTGGCGCAGACTACATACATCGGAAATTTCAAAGACATTCATCAAAAGTCAGAAGTTGCGATTTACACCGAAGGTCCTGCGTTTCTCAATATTTTTGCACCCTGCCCGCGCGGTTGGCGTTACGATGAAAGCAATCTAATGGACGTCTGCAAAGCGGCGGTGGAAAGCTGTGTCTGGCCTCTGTTTGAGGTCATTAATGGCGAATGGGTATTGAATTACGAACCGAAGAAAAAATTGCCTGTGGCAGATTATTTGGCGATGCAGGGCCGTTTCAAACACCTCTTCAAACCGGAGAACGAATATCGCATTCAGCAGCTGCAGGACGAAGTGGATGCGCGTTGGGATGAACTTCGCAGTCTCTGTGGCGTTGTCTAATTCTGAGATGATAAGCTAAAGGCGGGTTCGAGCAATCCCCTTTCGCTTAAGGTTTATGGTATGATTATTCCATGAGGAAGATCGAGGCGCAGAGGACAACACAAAACGGTTCGGGAGCCTTCCTTGCCGTTTTGTTTTTTATAAGCATCGTACAGTTTATCGCCGTAACCCTTTGGGAGGACGGAACCTTTTCCCAGATGGTTTTGCAGGCGAAATTGCGTGCATTAAACTATACAGTAGAGGCAGAAACCTATATCAAGGAAAATGGCTTGTCAGAAGAAGTCGTCGCAAAAGGTATGCGATCCGATTTCCTTCAGCTTTCGATTGAAGACCGTGTTTTTGATGTCGCATATTTCGAAGACTACTATGAAATTCCGAAACGCAACAATACCGATTACGCTACATCGGTAAGGGAATTACTTGACACCGGTTATCGTCCTGCCGAAATCAACTGTATCTATCGTGTTTTATCCGACGAGAACATAGATCTGCTTACGCAAATCGTGTATTACGATAAGCTTGTAAACATGCTCGTGCTACCGTATTTTCGCGAAACGAGGCTTCATCGATACATTCTTTACGCCGATGAAAATCCGCAATTCAGTATGGAAGATGTTGTTACCTATGTCGATTTAGATTTGGATAAGGAAAATTATTACGAGGCGTTGGCGGTTGGTGATCCAAACTCCATAGATGTATTGCTCACCAAGCATAGGTGCTTGCCCGATGGTTTCGTACCACAAAATCTCATAACGATTGATGAGCAATACAACCCGAATGGCTGGTCGCTTTCTTCAGAGGCGGCAATGCAGTTTGAGGCACTCTGTGCGGCAGCAGAAGAAGATGGCATCCTACTCAGGGTGGGATCAGCTTATCGCGCAGAGGCAGATCAACGCAGCGTATACGATTCCTATCTCTCCGAGCTTGGCGAAGATGCCGGCGCTTTGCGTGTAGCGGTTCCCGATTTTTCCGAACACCAGACAGGGCTCGCTGTTGATGTGTGGAATTTGAGCGATTTTGCAATTGCCGAAGACAGTGAAGAGTGGTGGTGGATGCAAGAAAATGCGATGCGCTTCGGTTTTGTTCAGCGGTACGAGCCGGGGAAAGAGTACATCACAGGATACCAAGCAGAGTCCTGGCATTACCGCTATTTGGGCGTTGCTCTCGCAACGGAAGTTTCCAGGAGCGGGCTTACGGTAGATGAATGGTTGATTCGTCAAAACCCGGATCGTTAAGCCAAAGGGGATTATGATATAATATCGGCATGTCATATAAGGTAAAACTCAACATATTTGAAGGTCCTTTCGATCTGCTTGTCTACCTCATTGAAAATGCGGAGATGAGCATTTATGATATTCGCATTTCCGAGATTACCGAGCAATATTTGGCGTACATTGAAGAGATGAAGCATCAGGATGTGCTTGTTGGCACGGAGTTTCTTGTGCTTGCCGCAACGCTCATCGACATCAAATCTCGGATGCTTTTACCGCGCCGAAACCCGGATGGTGAAATGGAAGAAGACCCGCGCGAAGAGCTTGCCGCTCGAATCGCGGAATACACGAAATTCAAACGACTGGCTGCCGCGCTCGAAGCGCAGATGGATGCGGCATCACTGAAAATCACAAAGCCAACCGAAGATTTGCAAAATTATATCGGTGAGCCGGATGTTTTTCTTAAGATGGACATGAACGAGTTTATTTTGGCTTTTAAGGCTTTTCTATATAAGCGCAAAAAGAACGAAGAATTGCAAGCGATGCGGCAGGATGGTGCAGTACCGCGTGTGAGTATTGCTGCGAAAAAGCGAAGCATCCGCTCGCTGTTTGCAAAGGCGAAGAAGAAAATTCTGAAATTCCGCGCGTTTCTTTCAAAAGACGGCGGACGGAACGACAGCGTTGCGACGTTCCTTTCCTTGCTCGACCTGGCGAAAGAGGGTACGGTCGGCGTTCGCCAAGGCGGAAGCTATGAAGAAATTGAAGTCGAATTGAAATGATGTTCCCATCGGGGTATTAGGAGGCTGGTATGGCCACGGAAAAGACAATAAAAAGCGCATTTGAGTCGATGATGTTTGTTTGGGGCGAGCCGCTCGATCCGAAGATCGCGGCAGAAGCCTTCGGCATCGACAAAAACGAGGCAAAGAAATATTTTGAGGATCTTTTGCAGGAATATGCAGAGGCGCAGCGCGGTGTCCGCATCCGAGAAATTGCGGGTAAGTATCAATTCGTGACTGCGGAAGAAAATTTTGATTACATTCGTGCCATATGTACGCCGATTCGAAATCGCAGGCTTAGTCAGGCGGCACTTGAAGTGCTTGCCATCGTTGCTTACAAGCAGCCGGTGACAAAAAACGAAATCGATAACATCAGGGGCATTAAGAGCGATCGGGTGCTTGAAGGGTTGCTGCAAAAAGAATTGATCGAGGTAAAAGGCCGGTCGGAAGCCATCGGAAGACCGATTCTTTATGGGACGACAGAGGTCTTTCTCAGTCATTTTGATTTAGAGACAATAAAACAGTTACCGTTAATCGACGACCTTGAAGATTCCTTTAATGCAGAGCCTCCGCGCTCTGTAGACGAGATGCGGCAGACGACTTTAGCGTTGTAAATTCGACCTTCAAAAGGGATGTAAATATTTCATCAATTTGTAACATGCATTCATCTTGACTTCCCTTATATGGTGTGTGATAATGAAAGTCGCCCATAGATATTGTGTATTTCCGCCACCTGTCGAAATGGTTGGAAAATGAGAGCTTTTCGCGCAACGCGTGGTTTTTTGAGAGAAAAAAACGTGAATGTGAAGAGGTTTTTTTAGGGAAGGAAGAAAGAATGTTCACTGAAATTCGGAAACGAGACGGCAGAAACGCTCCTTACGACTCAAAAAAAATTGAGGACGCAATTAGAAAAGCATTGGTGGCAAGTGGTCGGAGCAAAGAACATGCGCCGCAACTCACCCAAGATGTGGAAGAGCGCCTTTGTAAGGACTATGGTGATGCCACACCGGATGTCGAATCCATCCAAGACGTGGTCGAATCTGTGCTGATGGCACGCGGTTATCCGATGGTCGCAAAACGTTACATTCTTTATCGTGCGGACAGAAGCCGCGTTCGTGAACAAAATTCACCTCTTATGAAAACGATGGACGAGCTTACCTTCCAGGATGCGGCCGGTAGCAACATCAAACGTGACAACGCAAACATCGACGGCGATACGGCCATGGGTATTATGCTCAAGTACGGTACGGAGAGCGCAAAATATTATTATGAACATTCTATCCTTACGCCACAGCAGGTTGCTGCGCACAACGGTGGGGATATTCACATTCACGATTTCGATTTTTATATGCTGACAACTACGTGCTGCCAGATTGACATTAGCAAGCTGTTTCGGGGTGGGTTCTCGACGGGACATGGTCATTTGCGCGAGCCGAATAGCATTCACAGTTATGCGGCATTGGCGTGCATTGCCATTCAATCGAACCAGAACGATCAACATGGCGGGCAGAGTGTTCCGAATTTCGATTACGGACTCGCACCGGGGGTTGCCAAGACCTTTAAAAAGTTGTATGTCTCAAACTTTGTCAAGGCACTTGAGTTGACATACCGTGATGCCGGTTTGGATGAGTTTTCGCTTCGGAAGGTCTTCGCCGATATTGAAAAAGAAACCGGTCTGCGTCCGAGTCTGGCGATGTCCGATGCGTATCTTGCAGCAGAAATGAAAATACTCACCGAGTATATCCGTCAGCAGGATGCAAATGTCGAAAAACTCGAAGGAATGCAGGATTTCGTCTTTTCTATTGCAGAACGTGAAACCGAAAAGGAAGTTTTGCAGGCAATGGAGGCGCTCGTACACAACCTGAATACAATGCACAGTCGCGCCGGTGCGCAAACACCTTTTTCGAGCATTAATTATGGAACAGATACCTCGCCGGAAGGGCGGATGGTTACGCGCAACGTGATGCTCGCGACCGAAGCCGGACTTGGTGGCGGAGAGACGCCGATCTTCCCGATTCACATCTTTAAAGTGAAGGAAGGAATTAGCTATAATCCGGAGGACCCGAACTACGATCTGTTTAAGCTTGCGTGCCGGGTGAGTGCAAAACGGCTTTTCCCGAATTTCTCTTTCCTCGATGCACCGTTTAACAACCAGTATTATAGAGAGGGACATCCGGAAACAGAAGTGGCGTATATGGGATGCCGCACACGCGTACTCGGAAATGTGTTTGACAAGGAAAATCAAATTGCATTCGGTCGCGGCAATTTAAGCTTTACTTCAATCAATCTGCCACGCATCGCCATCAAGAGTCACGGAGACATCGACCAATTTTTCGAAGAGTTGGAGCATAAGATGGATCTCGTCGCCCAACAGCTCCTTGACCGCTATAAGATTCAGGCGTCGAAAAAAGTGCGCAACTTCCCCTTCCTCATGGGACAGGGCATCTGGATCGGTTCCGACAAGCTTTCTATTGATGATGAAATCGGAGAGGTCCTGAAACACGGAACACTCTCTGTCGGATTCATTGGACTTGCCGAAGCACTCAAGGCACTCATTGGTTCGCACCATGGGCAGACGCAGGAAGCGCGCAATCTCGGACTCGAAATCGTTGGGTTCATGCGCGACTACTTAGATCGCAAGAGTGTATCCGATCAGATGAATTTTACGCTATTGGCAACACCGGCAGAAGGGCTTGCGGGACGCTTTGTACGTTTGGATCTAAAGAAATTCGGGGAAATCGAAGGGGTTACGGATCGTGAATACTATACAAACGGATTCCACGTACCGGTATATTATCCGATTTCCGCGTTCGAAAAAATTGCCATTGAAGCCCCTTATCATGCGCTCACCAATGCCGGACATATTACCTATGTAGAACTCGATGGCGATGTGGCGCACAATATTGAAGCGTTTGAGACGGTTGTTCGCGCCATGAAGGAAGCCGGTATTGGCTATGGCTCGGTGAATCATCCGGTAGATCGTGACCCAATTTGTGGATACAACGGCATTATAGACGATGTTTGCCCGGGTTGCGGACGCACGGAAGAAGAGGGCGCGCAGGGGTTTGAGCGGATTCGCCGCATCACAGGCTACCTTGTGGGCACTTTAGATCGTTTCAACGATGCGAAGCGGTCGGAAGAAGCCGATCGTGTGAAACACGATGTCTCCAGCGACAGTTAAGAACATTCGCGTTGCGGGAATCGTAAACGATTCCATCGTAGACGGTCCAGGACTGCGGCTGACGGTTTTTCTTCAGGGTTGTGATAAAAACTGTGCCGGATGTCACAATCCGGAAACAAGAGCATTTACGGGAGGCGTTTTGTATACGCCTTCCGATATTTTTGAGAGGATCGAAAAAAATCCACTGCTTTCAGGCGTAACCTTTTCCGGTGGAGAGCCTCTTTTACAAGCGGAGGCTTTGCTACCCCTTGCTAAGCGTATCAAGGATTTTGGGTTGACACTGGCAATCTATACCGGAGATGTTTTCGAAGACATCCTGGAAAAAGGAGATCCACACGTGCTCGCCTTGCTTTCCGTTGCCGATACGCTCATAGACGGACCTTTTATTCTCTCCGAAAAGAGCCTTTCTCTGCCGTTTCGCGGTTCTTCGAATCAACGCATTCTCGATGTTCCCACCTCGCTTCAAACAGGAAAAGCCGCCCCGGAACAGAGCGGCTCTTGGAATCTATAGGGTTCTGGTAGCATCGTGTACGATAGGATGGTGCGCGATTTAGATGCGTGAACTTCCTTTTGTCCGGATGGCTTTGAAGATTTCGCCTAAGTTCATGGGCTTTCCATACATCATAACGCCGACACGATAGATCTTTGCTGCAAGCCATGCGATGGCAATGACAAAAACGATTTCGATGGCAAGGGCAATGAGTCCTTCCACTGCTCCGGCTTCACCCATACTGATGCGTGAGAACATGGTGAACGGAGATGACAACGGAATGTAGCTCATGACCTTGACGAGCATGGAGTCGATCTTTTGCATCGCAACCATTGAAACCATGAAGACGATCATCAGCAACATGATGGGCAGGGTTGTTACCGTACTTGCATCTTCTATCTTGCTTACGGTTGCGCCGAGCGCAGCGTAAATAAAGGCATAAATGAGATATCCAAGCACAAAGAATACTGCGAGCCATACGATAAGGATCGGTGAAAAATTTGCGGTCTTTATGCCCTCGGCAATTACCGGCAGTCGTTCTTCCCATGCACTGAAATTCACAATCATGCCACCGATGCCTACAATACCGATGAGTGCAAACTGCGTAATGGCGACAAGGCCAATGCCGATGACCTTTCCGTACATTAACTGTGTCGGTTTTGCAGAGGTGATGAGCAGCTCCATGGCCTTCGTGCTTTTCTCATTGACAACGGAGGTCACGACGAACTGTCCATAAATCATGAGAATGATAAAGAGCAGATAGAGCATAATGTAGGAGAGATAGAAATTCTGCATCGCTCCGCCTTTGCCCACACTTTCAATGGTTCCTGTAACATGAGAATTCATAATTTCGGTTAAGGTTGTCTGATCGTCTGCCGGAAGCTGTGACATACGGTTTTGACGAAGGGTTTCGGTTAATGTGGTATCTAACGTTGCCTGTAAACCGTAAACAGCAAAATCGTACCCGGAACCGTAAAGTGTGTAGACCTCACCGCCGTCATAGGAAACGACTAAATTGTAGTCGCCGTTTTCGATCAGTGCTTTCGGATCGTCGTTTTTCTTCCCTGCGTACCAGTCGTAGTCCGGTGAAACCTGCTCAAGCAAAGAGACCATTTCCTGTGCGCTTGTTGCATCCGTTCCATTTTCTGATGTCGAAACAACAAGAATTTTTTCTTTTTCGTTGCCTGCACCGATTTTCTCGAAGAGCGCCATAAAATGCGGAATGGAGCTCGCTGCGATCACAAGCAACATGAAAATAATGGTCGTCACACGCCATGAACGACTGCGGACATAGCCATTGTATTCAAATTTTATAATGGTTAATGTACGGTTCATGCCACTGCCTCCTCTCTCTTTTCGTCTTCTGTCGGGTCGCCAACTTTTTCGACGAAGATCTCTTCCAAAGAGGGTTCTTTGATGATGAATTTTTCGGGTGTTTGACCGAGTGCGGTGAAGACCTCGAAGAGTGCACCCCTCGCAGAGTCGTCTTTCAGCGTAATGGCATAACATTTTTGTGCGATGGTGGCACTGGAAACGTGGTCTTCCATCCGAGATTTCACGGAAGTGAGGACGTCCTCTGTGGGAGGCAATCCGGTTTCAACAAGCAACGTATTGCGCGGATAAGAACGCTTGATGGTGTCAAGGTTTCCGCTTAACACTGCCGTCCCTTTGTTGATGATGCAAATATCATCGCAAAATTCTTCTACCTGAGGCATTTGATGGCTGGAGAAGATGACGGTTTTTCCCGAATCGGCTTGCTTGCGCACGATGTTCTTCAGGAGCTGTGCGTTCACCGGGTCAAGTCCGGAGAACGGTTCATCGAGGATGACGATATCCGGGTCGTTGATCAGCGCGATTGCAAGCTGAATTTTTTGTTGATTTCCCTTCGAGAGGGTATCGAGCTTGCGGTTCAGGTACTCTTCCGCCTCGAGCTCTTTCAACAGCAAATTCATGCGGTCTATGGCTTCGGTTTTTGAAAGACCGCGTAACATTCCGATGTAAATCATCTGCTCTGAAATTTTGCGCTTTTGGTACAAACCGCGTTCTTCGGGCAGATATCCGAATCGAATGTTGCCTTGTTTTTCGTTTTCTCCGATGCCCCTGATGCGCACGCTTCCACTGTCGGCGGCAAAAATTTCCATGATAATTCGTATGCAGGTGGTTTTCCCTGCGCCGTTGCGCCCGAGCAGTCCGAACGCGACACCGTCCTTCACGGTGAAACTAAGGTCGTTGAGTGCCTTCACTTCGCCAAATCGTTTCACCAAATTCTTAATTTCGATCATGAGAATTCCTTTCTTCATGTATGTATTGCACCAACAAAGAAACACGGCAATACTCATCCAAACGATTTGAAGTTATTTGGATAACCCCTATGCGTTTAGGTTAATTCAAGTTAAGCCTTTTGTCTAGCATACGGTGCGTGATGAAATATCCGACAACGCCACTTATGACATTGAGGAGTATTACGCCGAGAAATGAGGACAAGAGGAATTTTTGAAGATTCGGATCGCTAAAGTCGTACACGTCCATGAGCTCTGTCATTTGCAGACCGTAAATCGGGAATAATATGAGAACCCCGAGAATCTGATAGGCAAAATAGATGACAAGGTAAGCGACAATCGTACCGCCAAGTCGATTGTGCGTAACGCGTGGACCGATAGAAATGGCAGCGTACCAAAGAATCATTCCCACAATGCAGGAAAAAAGGAGAATGACGAAAAATCCACCAATGTAGAGACCGGGATTGTAACCGAAGGCACGCATTTCGGCAAAAAACGGTTTCAAAGTCGCCTGTACATTCGTTCCGATGAGTGCAATGCCAATGGAAAGCAGAATGACGAGGATGGACAGGAAAGACCAAAGAGAAGAAGTGATGAGTTTGCTTATGATATGCCGTGAGGTCTTTACGGGCAGCGTGAACATGAGATAGCCTTCATCCCCGAGCATATTTTTATAGAACCGTGAAATGACAGCGATGCTGGTGGCAATGAATCCGAAACCCAAAGTGAGTACAAAAAGAATGCTTATCGCCGAGAGCAAAATGCTCGAGAGGCTACCCGGAAATGCGCTTTCGGCGAGTGTTCGCACCCCAAGCGCCAATAAGGCGACGCCAATCATTCCCGCATAAACAAGCAGAAACAATCTCGCAGTTGATTTGAACTCGAGCTTTAACAACTTTCCTAACATTTGTATACCTCCCTGAAAAATTCATCAACGCTCTTGCCGTAATTTTCACGAATGTTCTCCACGCTTTCTGCGCGGTCGATGCACCCGTTCATCATAAATACCGCATCGTCAAGGACGCGTTCTATATCGGCAATGAGATGCGTGCTGATGATTACAGTGCCTTCTTTGCTGTAATTGGTGATGATTGTATTTAATATGAAGTCGCGGGAGGCAGGGTCTACGCCACCGATCGGCTCGTCAAGCAGATATAGCCGGGCTTTTCGTGACATCACGAGTGCGAGCTGTACCTTTTCCTTGGTCCCCTTCGAGAGGGTGCGAAACAGGGCCTTGGGGTCGATTCTCAGCGTCTGTAACATGTCCTGCGCTTTGGCAAGATCGAAGTCTGTATAAAAATCAGAAAAAACCTTTAAGCAATCGTTCACATGCATCCAGTTGTCGAAGTAGAGTTTGTCGGGCAGATAGCTTACAATGCTTTTGGTTTCGGGTCCGGGCTTCCTGCCGGCGACGAGAATCTGTCCTTCTGTTGGGGTAAGCAGACCGTTCGCCAATTTAATCAGCGTCGTTTTTCCGCTTCCGTTCGGTCCAAGCAGTCCGATGATTCTCCCCGGCATGATGCGGAGATTGATCTGATTCAGGGCTGTGAAATGACCAAAGCGTTTCGTGAGCGCCTGGCATTCTAGGATGCTATCCATTTAACGTACCTCCTTGTCGATCGTTTCTTTGATTTGCGAAATAAGTTGTATCGTATTTGTTCTGTCAAATCCGAGTCGTTCCATTTCGCCCAGGAACGAGCGAATTCTTTTTTTCGCCATTTCTTTTTTGAGATTCTCAAGCATTTCGCGATCTTCCGTAAGCGTTTTGGCGTTGGTTCGTTGGGTGCAGAGGAGACCTTGCGATTCGAGCTCCGCCAATGCCCTCTGCATCGTATTCGGATTTACCTGTGCTTCGGAAGCAAGCGTACGTACGGGAGGGAAACTTTCTCCCGGCGTGTAAAAGCCCGTAACCATGCGAAATTGCAGTTCCTCAATAATTTGGATGTAGACCGGTCGGTCGTTTGTAAATTCCCATTCCAAAGGTTTCACCTGTCGAGTCGTTCTCGAGTTTCTGTATTATTGTACTAATTACTTAATACAATAATACATCATCGCAAATTTTGTCAAGCGGGTTTTGTGAAACCACATATTTCTGGTTTGTAAGTTCGAATTCGTTCGAGTATAATACAAAATGGAATTAAGTTCAGAGAATCGCAATTGAATTCAGCCGGGAGGAAAAGAAAATAATAAGCACAATAGTCCTATGTCTTATTGGGATGGCGGTAATCTTCGAGTTTATCAATGGCTTCCACGATACAGCAAATGCAATCGCGACTTCTGTGTACACGCGTGCACTGACTCCGGAAAAAGCGATTATCCTCGCATCGGTGATGAACTTTTTCGGTGCGCTCGTCAGTGAACGAGTTGCCATGACCATCACACATGGAATTGTCGGGGTGGATCTCAAGGAGTATGTCATTTTGGCAGCACTTCTTGGCGCAATTATCTGGAATTTATTCACTTGGTGGCGCGGAATTCCAAGCAGCTCATCGCATGCGCTCATTGGAAGTCTTATCGGTGCAACCCTCGTATATACACACAACGCAAACGACATTCTGTGGAGCGGTGTCCTGAAAAAGGTTGTTGTTCCGCTTTTTTCCTCACCACTTATCGGGTTTTTCGTCGGCTTTGCCCTTATGCAGATCATCTTTCGTGCCTTTGCAAACTGGGCACCCAACCGCGTTAACAAAGGATTTTTGAAGATGCAGGTGCTGACTTCTGCGCTTGTAGCTTTTTCGCATGGCACAAACGACGCGCAAAAAACCATGGGCATCATCACACTTGCACTCATTACGGGCGGCTATCTTCCCGGTGGAGCCGGTGTGCCGTTCTGGGTAAAAATTGTATGTGCCATAACGATGGCAGCGGGAACAGCGGCAGGCGGTCGGCGCATTATGAAGACCATGGGCGGTGGTGTAACAAAACTTACCCCTCCCGGGGGGCTTGCGGCGCAGATTTCGGCGGCAGTGGTTATCGAGGGCATGTCTTTCCTTGGCGCACCCGTAAGCACGACACAGGTCATTACATCGTCGGTCATGGGTGTTGGCAGTGCGAAACGATTCACGGCCGTAAAGTGGGGCACCGCAAAGAGCATCTTCTTCACTTGGATCATCACACTTCCGTCAACCGCGCTTCTCGGCGGGCTCAGTGTATTTGTTATCGAATACTTCGTCTAACCAATCCAGCGTTGCATGAGTTCGAACCATGCCGGTTCATAAAACGGATCTGCATGGCGAATATCCTTAAAGAAATGAAATTCCACCGGTACATCATTTTCCCGCAGTTTGCATACAATTTCAAACGTGCCGTCCGGCGGTACCATAAAGTCATTTTCACCGTGCCATACGAAGCATGGCGGAAAGTTGCGATCAATCTGCTCTAAGATATCGAATCCGGAATTTTCGAAGACCGGGTAGTGCAAGTATGGATAAGACAAGATAACCGCGCTTACCTGTGGCATTTCCGGTGTTCTGAGTGCCGTATAAGAAAGGGAAAGGTGCGCACCTGCCGAAAACCCGCAAAGAATCGGTGGATGATCCGGGAAAATCTCTTGCATCCGGCGCAGCGCGTTTGCAACATCTTGAATGGGTGCAAATTCGACGGGATTGTTTGAGTCAAACGGAAGATCTCCTTCCGACACGGTATACCTCAGTATAAACGGAAAGAATCCATGTTTCGCAAATCGCTCGGACACAGGAAACGCTTCCGATGTACCTACAATGGAATAACCGCCACCCGGGCAGATCAGAACGGGAATCCGTGGAAATGCCGTTTCTTTTAGCGACGCGGGATCGTAGTAATCCATTCGGGTTCCTGTCGCTTTTAATTTTTTTCTTACAATTTCCATAAACCTTCAACCTCTTGTTTGTAGCCTCATATGACAAAGGAACATTCACCCAGAAATTGTATCACTTGAAACTCATGGGCCGCAATGGAACAAATTTTGCGATAAGCAATTTATCCATCTGCGGCGTTTATTCCTTTATCACATGAGGCTCGGCAATATTCCCCGAAAAAAAGGGTGCCATCGGGCAGCGAATGTGCTACAATAAAAAAAACATGGAGGAACTTTTACGGAGAAAGGGACATATGATTCTGCCGGAAAATATAGGACGATTAAAGCGAGGGGAAACCCCGTCAAAATAACGATGCAAGGCATCGTTATTTTTTTGTCTCGCAGCCGAATGGAGGATTGCGTGCACAATCCATGCTTGTATAATAATGCTAAAAAACGTATAATTATAAATCAATAAGGAGATATTAGATTTATGGAAGGAATGATCTATCTGGCAGACGGAACTCTCTATAAGGGAAAGGGTTTCGGCACGTCGGCAACACGTGTGGGCGAACTGGTTTTTAATACATCCATGACCGGATATCAAGGGATTTTAACCGATCCTTCATACAAAGGACAGATTATCAACATGACCTATCCCCTCATCGGAAACTATGGGGTAAGCAATATCGACAACCAATCGGAATGCATTCACGCCTTCGGTTTTGTAACGAGAGACATCAGTTACAGACCTTATAATCGCATGAATAAACGCACCATTCTCGAATGGCTGGAGGAGCAGGGCGTTCCGGGTGTGTATTACGTCGATACAAGATCCATCACGAAAAAAATTCGCGCAGAAGGAACACTGCCCTGTGTCATCAGCACAGAAGGCATCGATCGCGAAGAAGCGGCGTCACTTCTTAAGAAAACCACGCTTCGTGTCGATTATATGAAAGATGTGGGCACGCGCGAGGTAAAGCATACGCCGGCAGACGGATATCGCATCGCGATTCTCGATCTCGGGATCAAACGAAACATCATCGATTCGCTCCAAAAGCGTGGCTGTGAAATCTATCTGTTTCCGTATGGCACAAGTCCGGCGGAAATTCTTGCTTGCAAACCGGACGGGTTTTTCCTCTCAAACGGTCCCGGAGATCCGGAAGCGGCAACCGAGGCTGTGGAGACTGCCCGGGTGTTGATGCAACAGCTCCCCACCTTTGGCATTTGCATGGGTCATCAATTGTTGGCGCTCGCGACCGGAGGAAGCACCTACAAGCTCAAATTCGGGCATAGAGGGGCAAATCACGGTGTCTACGACCGAGTAACGGACAAGTCGGCAATCACGTCGCAAAACCACAGCTTTGCGGTTGATGCGGCAAGCGTCGAGAAAAAAGGCATGATCATCACGCACATCAATCTCAATGACCAAACCGTAGAAGGAATGCGACACCGTGAACTTCCGGTGTTTTCCGTGCAATATCATCCGGAGGGCTATCCCGGTCCAAATGATTCCGAGGGATTGTTCGACCGATTTATGGAGATGATCAAAGCCTGCAAAGAGGGGACTTTTGTTCCCGGTACAGACGTGAAAGGAGGTGCCGCTCATGCCTAAGGATCTTACCCTTAAAAAAGTGCTCATGATCGGTTCCGGTCCGATCATCATCGGTCAGGCAGCGGAGTTTGATTACGCGGGAACGCAGGCATGCAAAGCGATTCGCGAAGAAAACATCGAATGTATTCTTGTGAACAGCAACCCTGCAACCATCATGACCGATCAGGGTATTGCAGACAAGGTATACCTGGAACCACTCACGGTAGAATCCCTCACGGTCATCATTGAAAAAGAACGTCCGGATGGTTTGCTTGCCGGATTTGGCGGGCAGACAGGTCTTAACCTCGCAATGGACCTTGAGGCGAGCGGCGTGCTCGAGAAGTATGGTGTCAAGCTATTGGGTGTACACTGGGACAGCATCAAAAAAGCAGAAGACCGTGACGAATTCCGGAGCCTTATGATGCAGATCGGGGAGCCGATTCCCAAGAGCATCATCGCGACAACGTTGGAAGAGTGCCAAAAATTTGTAGATGAAACCGGATACCCGGTAATCATAAGACCGGCGTACACACTCGGCGGTACAGGCGGCGGCATTGCCAAGAACGACGAAGAACTCCGTTTTTATGTGATGCGTGGCATTGAAAACAGTGCGATCGGACAAATTTTGCTCGAAGAATCTGTGGCGGGGTGGAAAGAAATCGAATACGAAGTGATGCGCGACCGTAAAGACAATTGCATTACAGTCTGCGGTATGGAGAATTTCGATCCTGTGGGTGTGCATACGGGAGACAGCATCGTGGTTGCGCCAATTCAGACCTTGCGCGATGCGGAGTATCAGATGTTGCGCGATGCTTCGTTGCACATCATTCGCAGTTTGGAAATCGAAGGCGGATGCAATGTGCAGTTTGCCCTCGATCCGGACACCGGGAACTATATTGTCATTGAAGTGAATCCGCGTGTGAGTCGTTCGTCGGCGTTGGCATCGAAGGCCGCCGGATATCCGATTGCAAAGCTGGCTGCCAAAATTGCGCTCGGTTACAGTCTGGATGAGCTGAAAAACTACGTTACAGGTGAAACGAGTGCCTGTTTTGAGCCCACGCTCGATTACTGCGTTGTAAAGTTTCCCAAGTGGCCTTTTGATAAATTCAAAACGGCATCACGTACGCTCGGTACGCAGATGAAGGCAACCGGAGAGGTTATGGCCATCTCTCGCACCTTCGAAAGTGCACTCCTAAAGGCGATTACTTCACTTGAAATAAAGCTCGATGGGCTTCGTGTGCCCAGCATCATTGCGCTAGACGACGAAGCGTTGATCGAAAAAATTAAGGCAGGAGATGACGAACGCATTTTTGCGATTGCCGATGCGATGCGAAGGGGACGTGCACGACAGGGAACCGATCAGCGGTTCACGCGAGAAGCGCTCTACGATCTGACAAAGGTGGATAACTGGTTCCTCTCCAAGGTCGATCGAATCGTAAAAATGGAACAGACGCTCTGTGAGAACGAAATGACCGCAGAAATTCTTTACGAAGCCGAGGAGCTTGGTTTCACAGACCAAGAGATTCTTGAGCTGTCCAATGTTTCGCCAAAGGTTCTTGAAGACATTCGCAAATACAACGATATTTATCCCGTCTATAAGATGGTTGACACGTGTGGGGGCGAATTTGAGGCGCTTACGCCATACTATTACTCCTGTTTCGACCTCGAAGACGAAAGCCGCATCAGTGACAATCCGAAGATTCTTGTGGTCGGTTCGGGACCGATTCGTATCGGTCAAGGTATTGAGTTTGACTATTGCTGCGTGCAGGGCGTCTGGGCGATTAAATCGCTCGGCTACGAGGCCGTAATCATCAACAACAATCCGGAGACGGTTTCTACCGATTTCGACACATCGGACAAACTCTATTTTGAAGCGCTGCACATCGACGATGTGATGAACGTCATCAAAACCGAGCGTCCCGTTGGCGTCATTTTGCAGTTTGGCGGACAAACGTCTTTGAACATTGCAGAGGATCTATCCAAACGTGGCATTTGCATTCTCGGAACCTCCTATGCAAGCATCGACCTGGCAGAAGATCGGCAGAAATTTAGCGATTTGCTGCACAGCATTGGCATTCCTACACCGAAAGGGCATTCCGTAACTTCCCGTGAGATGGCATTCGCCGTCGTCGAGGAACTCGGTTATCCGCTTGTGGTGAGACCTTCTTACGTCATAGGAGGCAGGGCCATGCAGGTTGTCTATTCCGATGAAGAACTGTATGAATATCTGGAAGAAGCGGTCTCTTTATCCACGGATCATCCTGTGCTCATCGACCAGTACATCCAAGGTAAAGAAGTTGAGGTTGACGCCATTTCGGATGGAACAGACATACTGATTCCGGGTATCATGGAGCATGTGGAACGTACAGGCGTGCATTCCGGAGACAGCATTTCGGTCTATCCGCCGCATACCCTACCCGCAGAAGTGACGGATGTTCTGATCGACTATACCAATCGAATTTCGCGCGCGCTGAACGTAATCGGACTCGTGAACATTCAATA